>SLKH01000067.1 GCA_007134665.1 Balneolaceae bacterium | reverse complement strand
TCGTAGCTGGCATCAAAACTGATCACATCAGGAGAAATATCAAGATCTGAATTGACAACCTGGTCCCAAGTGATCTCATTTCCGGAATAGGCAGCCATTCGGCCCATGATTCCAATCAAAGTTGACTTGATCTGTTCATCAGAATCATTCAGATATTGGCCTGTGCGTATGGCTGTTACCAATTCCACATGTTCCTGTACATAGGGATTGTTGACTCTCCATGTCTGATCTTCATCATTTTGTGTCGGGAACGGATATTCCCAAATGATTTCACCCTTGTGGTTATAGATAGTTCCACTGGCATCGGCATATCCTTCTGAACCAACTATTTTTTCCACTTTCCCATTATCACAACCGTTAATCTGACGACAGAAACAGTTCACTTTCTTACCTCCCTCATACTCATACACAATACTGAAATGATCATATAAATCTCCGGAAATTCGCTGCTGCCGCCCGCCATATCCCATTGCTTTAACTGGATGACTTCCCAGGTGCCAGCTCATCACATCCAGTTCATGAATATACTGTTCAATAATATGATCGCCGGACAACCAGTTGTAATTCCCCCAGTTTCGCAACATGTATTCGAGATCCGACCATTCATCTTTGCGTTCCACCCACCAAAGCGCACCTCCGTTTCGAATAATATTGGCACTGACCACTTCTCCGATCTGTCCCTGGGCTACCCTGCGCTGGGTTTCGATATAATTTTTTTCATACCGCCGGATCGTGCCACTCACCATGCAGAGGTTCTTTTGTTTAGCCTGCTCAGTAACCTCCATCATAACCCGGGCTCCTACCGGGTCAACAGCAACCGGTTTTTCCTGGAACACGTGTATACCCGCTTCAATGGCCGCCTTAACCTCTCTTGGACGGAAATTTGGAGGGCTTGCAAGCAGGATGACGTCTATATCTGAATCGATAACCTGCTTGTAACAATCAAGGCCCGCAAAACATTTATCATCATCGATTTCGATATCCCTTGCCTGCTTTAAAGTATTCCTGCATCTGTCAATCTGATCCTGAAAAGCATCACCGATCGCAACGATTTCAAGGTTCGGGCCGGCATCCACAAAATTGACTGCAGCCCCGGTACCGCGGCCGCCACATCCGACCAGGCCGGCTTTTAAAACTTCTCCATCCGGGGCCTGTTCGAGAAGCGATAAATGTGTCCCGTCTTCCGGCCTCTTTATATTTAATGAACTTCCACACCCCGACAGCACACTGACTGCACCCATGGTTCCAACGGCTCCCAGCGCAACTGTTGAGAGAAAATCGCGCCGGCTCTGTTTATTTTTTTCTTCCATACCCATACTGTTTATTTGTAATTTAAAGTGACTTTTATACAGGACATGTCATGTATCCTGTATCATCCTTCTTGTAAACTCCAGGTTTCTACGTAAATCGGCTTCCCTGTCACCTGTTGGCGATGTCGTTTCGAGTATCAGCCAGCCTTCATAACCGATCTCGCTTATGGCGTTGAATACTTCCTCAAAATCAATTTCACCTTCACCCATATAATGAGGATTATCTTTTAAATGGAATTGACAGATGTGTTCACTGCCAAGCCATCGTATTTCATCATATATATTATGGCCAAAAAGCAGAGAGTTGCCAACATCATAATATACCTGTACGGCAGATGAATCAGCACGTTCAAGGATACGCATGTTATCTTCGGCAGAGAGTGAATTTTCCAGTCCAAGCACCACACCGTGATTCTCAGCTTCCGTTGCCAGTTCACCAACCAAATCAGCAACATAATTCATTTCATCACGTGTTTCCAGTGCACCATCACCAAAAAATGGTAACAGGATAACTTTCGTATTAAGGTTTGCTGTAGCCGGTATCGCCTGTTCAACCCATTGACGTGCCAGGTGGTCATCCGGGTCTTTCAGAAGATTATCATGAAGAATAAAGAGGTGTGTACCGGCTGCTTCAATCCCGTGGCGTGACAATTCATCAAGATATAGTTGCTGGCGCTCTTCACGAGCCAACCGCAGTATTCCATCTTCATCCGCCCCGCCAAAAGTAATTTCCACTCCATCGAATCCAATTCTTGCAGCTTTTTCAACCGCTTCTATGTCTGCAATTCTTGCCAGCCCGCCATATCGATTATTGATGTCAATAACACCAATTTTTACTCCAGAAAGACCCCTCGTAACCGAGCAACCCGGGAATAACCCCAAACCGGCAACTGCCAAACACCCGGTTTTAATAAATTCTCTTCGATCAAATTCTCTCATTTGAGTATATCGGTCTGAAAATTTAACTCAATATATTTGTCGTTCCACCTCTTTCAAGGTTGATGTCCATACCGGGTTCATTCGTTTCCCAGGCACCCCTTGTAAAATCAGGAACGTCAACTGCGTTGGACCGGTTAGCAACCGACCATTCACTCAGCGGCCCGATTGCACTCCAAAGGGCTGCATCATACACATCCATATCAAGTGGAATTCCGTTTCTCAGACAGTCGACGAGTCGCCAGTCCATCATTGTATCCATCCCGCCGTGCCCCCCGACCTGGCGGGCCATCTCACCAACCTGTTTCGTTATATCAGGGGTATATTGTTCCTGGAGTTCATTAAACTCCTCCTCCGGAATCCAGCCGGTATGATCTTTTGCGATTCTTGCAGGTGACGGCCATTTACGGGCAATTCCATTTGTCCCGCTGATCAGATGAATTCTCGAATAGGGCCTGGGAGAACTTACATCATGCTGTAGCATAATCGTTTTACCCTTGCGGGTTTTAATCAAACTCGTATTGATATTCCCGCGATAATCCCTGCCCCTAAACTGTTCCCAAAAGTCATCTTCAGATGCAAGTTCTTCAGCTCTTTTGTACATCATAAAATCAGCACTCGACATGGAAACCATATATTCCATTTTATCGCCACAATTTATATCCATCAGTTTTGCTATAGGGCCGATTCCATGCTGAGAATAAAGATTCCCGTTTCTACCTTTATTCTCCTTTAAGCGCCACATATTGTGGTAATTATCTTTGGAAAAATTATTTTCCATAAGGTCATGAATGTATGCTCCCTCTCCATGAATGAGCTCACCGAAAAACCCATTTCTTGCCATATTTAATATGACCAATTCATAGAAATCATAGTTGACATTCCCAAGAAGCATACAGTGTTTGCGAGTACGCTCTGATGTTTCCACCAGTTGCCAGCATTCCTCAATTGTTACAGCAGCAGGTAATTCAGTAGCTGCATGTTTTCCATGCTCCATGGAAAATACAGCTTGGGGTGTATGAAGATGCCAGGGTGTGCAGATGTAGATGAGATCAAGATCATTGCGTTCACACATTCGTTTCCAGGCATCTTCACTTCCCGAATATTGATCAGGAATATGTCCTGAACCTGACAAAATCTCAATACCGCGCTGAGTTCTTTCCGGTTCGATATCACAAATCGCCTTGATCTCAACTCCTTCTATTCGCGATAACCTGCGAAGTCCGCCCGACCCTCTGTTACCGATCCCAATCACACCAACTCTGACAACATCCAGCCGTGGTGCTGCGAAACCGGACATATTATGAGACTGATCCTCTGCTTTTCCCGTGTAGTAATGCTCACCATCCTTAACACCTTTACCCAACAGTCCGGCACCTGCCATTCCATACCCGGTCAGTTTTAAAAAATCCTTTCGTTTCATAATTCAATTAACCTTTTTAATTCACCCGGTTATTTACTGTCCCGGAACTTAATTTCCCGGCACAGCATATTTTATCTTCATTTTGACCTGTTGATATACACCTTTTTAATAAACAGTTATTTATGGCTTAAAACAAAAATATAGCTTTTTTTTTCTTTCGTAATGCTATGTGTTATTATTATTCGTTTCTTTTCTATACTTTATTTAAGAAAGTTCCTTGAAAAAATGAAATGTACTTTTTATTTCAATAGATATTTTTCATGACTCACTCATCTGAATCAAAAAAAACTGACAGTGACTCGAATGAGACCGCTGATTTTCATACCTATCATGAAATCAACTGGCAACCGAAATTATGGCTTGATGTTTATCGAACCATAGCCAGTCAGCGGGAAGAGTTAAATAACTTTCTGCTGCCACTGATCAGTAATAAACAATTAAAAATTATACTTACTGGTGCTGGCAGTTCTGCATTTATCGGCAAAACCATTCAACACGCATTTTACCAGAATTTTGGGATCGATTCTACTGCTATTTCAACGACGTCACTGGTAACGCATTTTGAAAACTATGTTTCTGCAGATCGTCCGTTATTACTGATTTCATTCGCCCGATCGGGTAATAGCCCCGAAAGTAATGCCGTAGTCGATCTGGCTGAAAAATTTTGCAGTGAAGTGTATCATATAGCCATTACGTGCAACCCCCTGGGCAGCCTGGCAGAGAAAGTAAATGACCTTGGAAATGGCCTGACTCTTATTTTGCCGCCCGAAGCTGAAGATAAAGCACTTGCCATGACCGGCAGTTTTACCGGGATGCTGCTTGCCGCAGCACTTACTGCCAAAATGGATTCTTTTGAAGGGCTTGAAAACGATGTTAAGCAGATTTCTGTAACAGGACAGTCACTTCTTGATGATCATCACGGCGATTTTAAGGAACTGGCTGAGTATGATTTCAACCGGATCGTCTTTCTTGGATCCGGCCCTCTGCTGGGAATTTCAAGGGAATCACATCTGAAAGTTCAGGAACTCACCAATGGTGAAGTGATCGGAAAACACGATTCATTCTTAGGATTCCGTCACGGACCAAAAGTTGTAGTAAACAAGAAAACGGTACTTGTCTATCTCTTTTCTCCGGATGAATATGTCTTCCGTTATGAAAAAGATCTTGCCCGGGAAATCTTGTCGGAAAATACTCATATGTATACAATCGGCATCTTTGCATCTGAAGAAATGAGCAGACAGGTCGATTGTGACCTGAAAGTTGAATTGAACTACAACGGCAATCCCGATCCCGATGTGGGCTTGCTGCCATATGTAATTCCGGCACAATTAATTGGCCTGTATAAATCGATTGACCTCGGTTTAAACCCGGATTCTCCTTCAGACAACGGT
>SLKH01000238.1 GCA_007134665.1 Balneolaceae bacterium | reverse complement strand
TCCCTGACTCATCCGATCACGGGAAGTGGTCGGATGAGGGGCCTTCATCGTATGACTCCCCGTCATCCGATGAATCGAAAGGGCTGGAATTGTGGCTTGATCGGCTGCCAGCGACATACGATCTCGTCACGATGCTCTGCTTCGTGACGCAACTCCCGGCTGCTCTGCTGCCGGAGAATATGAGTATAAAACCCGTTCAAGCAATCCACTTCCCTGTAATTTTGGATGGAAGAGCATGAGTGCAAGTAAGATGTGTGAAAAAAATAATGATTAAACCCTCCGCTCCAGCTGTTCCATCATTCCGGGATACCAGTGATGGAATTCATCATTCCTGATTCTTTCACGGCATTCTCGCATCAGCCATAAATAAAACGTAAGGTTATGGATGGATGCGAGGATCAGGCCAAGTATTTCATCAGCCCGAAACAGGTGGTGTATGTATGACATGTTATACAAACTGCATAGTTCGCTTGGAAAATTTTCATCCAGTGGATGGTGGTGGTGTTTCCATTTTGCATTTCGGATGTTTACAGTGCCTTCTTTTGTAAATATCATTCCATTCCGGGCATTCCGTGTTGGCATCACACAATCGAACATGTCGATGCCAAGTGCAATACATTGAAGTAAATTAGCAGGGGTTCCCACTCCCATCAGGTATCGTGGTTTATCAGCCGGAAGGAATTCCGTATTCCAGTCGGTAATCTCATACATCAAATCCGCCGGTTCTCCAACGCTTAGCCCGCCGATAGCCAGCCCTTCAAACCCAATGGAAACCATCTGTTCAGATGAAATTTTTCGCAAATCCTTGTAGGTTCCGCCTTGTACAATACCGAATTGAAATTGGCGATAACCGTATCTTGATGTAGTATTTAAAAAAGCTTCCCTTCCGCGTTTTGCCCATCGGTAAGTCAAATTCATCGAATCTTCCACATAATCATGATCGCAGGGGTAGGGCGGGCACTCATCAAGGATCATAATGATATCCGAACCCAGTTTTCGCTGAATATCCACAACATTTTCAGGTGTAAACAGATGTTCGGACCCATCCAGGTGACTTTTAAATTTTGCACCGTCTTCACTCAATTCCCGGTTATCCGACAAGGAAAAGATCTGATAACCGCCGGAATCCGTTAAAATCGGACGCTGCCAGTTCATGAATTCGTGTAATCCTCCAACATGTTCAATGATATCCATACCTGGCCGCAGGTAGAGGTGATAGGTATTCCCAAGTATAATTTCGGCATCAATCTCCTGTTCCAATTGATTCTTTTTTATGGCCTTAACCGTACCCTGTGTGCCGACAGGCATAAAGATAGGGGTATCGATCGTGCCGTGATCCGTTGAAATACGGCCAAGCCGTGCTTTGGTGCTTTTACTTACTTTTGTGATCTGAAACAATGATTTCTTTCTATTTTATTGGAGTCTAATGAATTAAGCTTATTTTAAGCGAATTCCGGTTCATCCCGGAAACGTGCTAAAATAAGAAGGAGTTCTCTCAGTTACATATTTCGTATTTTCCGCCCCGTGAAAGACGGGGTATTGTTCCTGTTTTGACAGTTGGCAGGCTATACCGTTGCAAAATCAGATGACTTATATTCTTTCAATGAAGAATGATACTTTAGTAATCACCCCGACTTATAACGAAGCTCATAATATCGGACGGATCATCGATCATATTATGAACCTGGGAATCGGGTGCGATATGTTAATTGTTGATGATAATTCTCCTGATCAAACCGCTGATATTGTCAGGGCCAAACAGGAACAATACCCGGACCGTATTTACCTGATCGAACGGGAAGGTAAACTTGGGTTAGGGACTGCTTATGTACATGGTTTTCATTTTGCACTGGAGCGTGACTATCTCTATATCTGTGAAATGGATGCCGATTTTTCACATAATCCGGATGATTTGCCGAAACTTGTCGAGAGTGTTAAGCGGGGTGAATCGGATCTTGCAATTGGCTCACGTTACAGTAAAGGAATCAGCATTGTGAACTGGCCTTTAAGAAGGCTGATCCTATCCTATGCCGCAAATATTTATGCCCGGGTCATTACCGGAGTGCCTCTAAAAGATATGACAGCCGGATTCAAGTGCATTCACAGAACGGTATTGGAAGGAATTGATATCGATAAGATCCGCTCCAACGGATATGCATTTCAAATTGAGATTCATTTCAGGGCTTATAAAGCCGGATTCAGGTTAAACGAAATTTCAATTATTTTCAGGGAAAGGGAAGAAGGAGTTTCCAAAATGTCAAAAGCAATCGTAAGGGAAGCCGTCTGGCGAGTGTGGGCTTTACGTATTCGGAGCCTGTTTGGCAAACTTTAATCAGTAACGGATCGCTCCAAACGATACGGCACTTTCCCGTTCTTTTTCATCCCACCAGTGATATCCAATCAGGTCACCACTTAACTCAGGAAAAAGCTGCAGAAATGTGTACAGAGGAGGAAAACCGCAAATCCTGAATGGATCGTAATCTTTTCTAACCTGTTCAAAAAGCTTTTTTGGTTGATTCCGGATTGCAGCATTCAGAAACTGTTCATCAAATGTTTCAACTTTACTTCTCAACTTTTCAGCAGGATTCTGATCACCAAATTTTCTGCCGACATGTGCAAGATCACCGCTAACAAGGTAGAACGTATCATCATCATCAAGTTTCCGGAGAGTCGATATAAAGCTGTGAATCTGCTTCTGTAAATGACCATCAGGCAGATAAAGTAACTCATCAAAGGAGTTGACGAGGATCGGTACGATGGAAAAATCGTGATTCCAGATATGACGTGCGAATAGAAGGTGAATTTCAATACTGTGCTCGATTCTGTGAGCGCGGTCTTTTGTGGTAAAGCCGATCTTATCTCCCTGGTCACTCAGATATTTAAGCCATTTTTCATCTGACGAAAGTCGGCCGATAGGCAATTCGAAATTCTTCGCAGATCCAATGAAAGGAGTGTTGTTGTACACATTGGGGTAGTAACCCGTGTAATGGGCTGTTGCAAGTACAACAACTCGTTTTGGTTTGAGGTTTCTCAACGTAGAGAATGCATCTGCATAAATTTGTTGATTAACTCTTGGGTCAATATGTGGTGCATAGAGCCCCTTCTTTGGCTTACTCAAAACATGCTTGATATCATTATTCGAAAAAAGCCCGGATAGATGACGTTTCAATTCCTCCGAATCTTCAGGATATGACTCTCCCGCAAGAGAGGGTTTTCGTACTGCAGAAGCTTCAAAAGCAGCTTCTTTGTTTTCTGCGGTTATTTTGTAATTCGGAGATGCGAGGATGCAATTTCGGTCGAGTAACTGAATGAATTCAAGAAGTTGATTCTTGCTGATTGTACCGTCTACAGCCTGGCAGATATCAGTGATTGATGTACTGCCATTTATTAGCGACAAGAGTGTTTCTGCTTCGTGATGCAATGCAAAATTTGGTGGAGTATACCCAAGTGAATCGTGAAAATAGAGAACATTGTCTCCATTATGCTGAACCGGGAACAACTGGAGATCGGCTCTTATGGGCGGCACAGGTGACTCAACTGAATTAAAAAGTTTATTTCGACCCGGTTCCATTTTGGCCTCTCATTTTCCAGCAGTCACATTTTTTGCCATATTTGATACAGATCGGATGATCCGGCGGTTCCGAGATCCTCGCTTTGCATGCATTTCGTCCATGATGAATAAAAAGATGGGATAGGTCTGTCCATGTTTCACGCGGAAAGAGTGCCATCAGGTCTTTTTCAATTTTAGTTGTATTCTTTTTTTCCCGCGTCAAGCCAAATCGGTTAGCTAAACGTTTGACATGAGTATCGACAACAACACCCATATTCTTGTTAAAAGCATTACCCAATACAACATTTGCAGTTTTTCTTGCAGCTCCGCGCAATTTTAACAGCTCATCCATGGTATCAGGAACTTCACCATCAAACTCCTCTACGATGGTGATTGAAGCCTGTTTGATCGATTTTGATTTTTGCCGATAGAAACCTGTTGAACGAATAATCTCTTCAAGTTCTTCAAGTGGTGCTTCACTCATGGTTTCAGGAGTCGGATATGCCTCAAATAGTGCAGGAGTAACCATGTTTACTCGCTCATCAGTGGTCTGTGCACTCAAAATTGTAGCAATAAGAAGTTCAAACGGATTTCTGTGGGTTAATGCACAATGAGGGTCCGGATAATGAGTATAAAGGTCATGTAAAAGATCCTGAGCTTTATTTTTCTGATCAGATGATTTTTTTGGCAGTTTTGGTAGTTTATTCTCTTTGGATTTATCAGGCATTTCAGGGATTAATACGTTACATCGGATTATCAGTTGAACTTAAAATTCGGAAAATTTAATAACTTACGAATCAGTAATTTCAAGTTTTTGCAGTGCCTCAACCAATTCAGCCTTGGCTGGATCTTTGTACATTCCAAAACTCAGAACGATAAAACCTTTTGATTTATCAGCCAGTTCAATGACGTAGAGGGTCGATTCGTCTCCCGCACTTGTTCCTTCTTCGAACCGGTATGAATTTAGAAGTGTCATCCCACTAAAATCTGAAGGTACCTGTCCTTCCCGAATCTGTGGGCCGAAATTTTTGTCACTCGACAAATTTCTCAACCCCTTGCTCTTCAAGTCTTCAATTGCGTCTGCAAGTCCTTTATACATAGTTCTGTTAAATCTGATTTAAAGTCCGTTTGTAAACAAATATAATTAAGAATGGACTGAATTCATTCCGAAAAACTTTGAGAACATGCTATGCGCAAATTGTGTGTGGCTGGACAATCATAGATTCGGAAATGAGTTGCGATCGGTTTTGAGCCATCGATTCCTTTTCTGCATGTAGCTGTCTGAGTTTATTTGCTGAACGGAACGTTCCTGCTTAGGATTTACAACTTATCAGATCCCGTACTGAAATAGTTGTCGGATTTAAGCTATCCTCTTACTTTCTGCCCATGATGAAAAAGTACCCTGTATCAAGACGATATGCATGGGGAGTTCTTGTTCTCCTCGTTATAATATATATACTCAGTTTTGTTGACCGGCAAATCGTTGCAGTGCTTGCTTCACAGATTCGGCTCGATCTCGGGCTGAG
>SLKH01000322.1 GCA_007134665.1 Balneolaceae bacterium | reverse complement strand
TCTACCTGGGCAAATGTTCTTGCAAGTGCACTGGCCCTGCCCCGGCCACCCATAATTGCAACAACGACTTTTTCATTTGGTGCATTAGCCCCCCTGGCAAAAGTGAAAGGGCCTGTCAAGCCAACTGCTGCACCCGTCAATGCGGTTGTTTTAATAAAATTGCGGCGATTCATTTTACTCATAATAAGTAAATTTTGTGTGATTGAAATTGAATGAACTTCCCCTTATACATGCAATATAACAGGAAAGCTATAAAACCGATAGGTCAGGGATCATGCATTTACACAAGATCCGATGGCCTTTTTGCATGAGGTTTGAGACTTGTCATCCCTTCGATCTTAACCGGCCTGCCCATTCTGGCACTTTGTCTTGCAGCAACACCAGCTAAAACTGACATCACACCATCTCTGGTACCGGCTGACTGATGTAACGGATCAGCTCCATCAGGATCAACAAAAAGCTTGTTCAACAGCAGCGGATCACCACCCCAGTGGCCACCTGCTGAAGGTTCAACCGTGATAATCTCAGGATCTTTTCCGCGGGGGGTTAAAATCCATTCTTGCTCATTGCGTCGCGGCCAGCCTCCTTCACGGCCTTCCAGGCGGCCTTCCGTTCCATTGAATGCAATCCAGTAACCGGAATGATCTGTATCGGAAGTCAGGGAATAGTTCAGGAATGCATTATTTGCATATTTAACCAGAGCCGAATGTTTATCATGGGAATCGATGTTATGACGAAAAACACAGTTATCCCTGATATATCCGTCATAGTGTTCATTTTCTGCATATAACTGCCGCAAATGATCGTTAGCATTGATATCCCAATGGTAGTCGCACTGATCAGCATGCGGGCAGTTCCGGCAATTTGTGGATCGGAACGGCCCGTTGGATCCAAATATCTCCAACGCATCATGGGCATAAACTTCAACAGGATCGGAATCCAGGAACCAGTTGATCATATCAAAGTGGTGGGTATTCTTATGCACCCATAACGTTCCGCCCCTCTGGCTTTCGCCATGCCAGCGCTGCATATACCTCATCTGGTGAGCATGGCTGATATTCCAGTGGAAATCAACGGTTCTGATATCACCTATTGCACCGCTCATTAATAGTTCTTTCACTTTAGCCCGGTGCGGCGGGTATCGATAGTTAAATGTAACATATACATCATTTTCATATTTCTTGTCAGCATCGATGATTTGCTGACACTTGTCTGCATCAATCGTCAGCGGCTTTTCACACACTACATCAACACCATGCTCCAGGCCGGCGATCACACAATTGTGATGCTCCCAGTCCCAGGTTGTTACGATCAGCCTGTCAATATCAACACTTTCAAGCATTTCATCAAGGTTGGTAAAGGTCGGGCATCCTGCTCCTATATAACCATCGGCATAAGCCAGCCTTCCCGGGTTAGTATCACAAATCCCGACCATCTCGAGATGATCTCCATAATTTTGCACAAGATTTCTTCCATACATCGCAACGCCACGAACACCCGTTCCAACAACTGCAACTCTCATCTTGCCGCTCTGTTTGCGTTTTGCAGGTTTTCCGCTTGCTTTCGACACTACCGGCCCGGCAATGAGTGATCCCCCAAGTGCCGCCCCTGTTGTTTCAATAAACTTTCTTCTGGTAAAACTGTTTTTCGTCATGGCTGTACATTCCTTTTACTTAAAAATTGTTGAAACGATCTTTTCATACATCCCGGCTTTTGGTTGATCACTTTACTTTAAGTTACCGGTTACTTAACTAACCTCAATGTATATTATATTTTTTTAAAAGACAATTTTATTCAGTCCTATTTCACCTTTATTCCTCAATAAAGCAAGGAAAATCACTTTTACGCTTTCAGTATAACACCCTGATCAAATTATATCACGGAAAAGCGAAAGATCTAATGACCCGGTATAAGGTCATCACTCCTCCAGTGAATGGATATAAAGAATAATCGAATCTATTTCATCTTCACTCAGGATACCTAAAAATGACGGCATTCCCTCCTCATAACCTTCAAGCACCCGGTCACCGGGATTCAGTACAGCTTGTCTGAAATACTCTTCATCAGCCACGAGTGATGTGCCATCCTGAAACTGTCGTTCCCTGCCAAATATACCCAGCAGGGAAGGCCCGCGTTCGGTTCCGGCGGTACCATCCACGCTATGACAACCGATACACCCGGTTCGCTGGAACAGGTCTCTTCCCCGTTCTGCAGTTGCAGGCACTTCTTCCTCTTCGCGGGGAACCCAGGTTTCAATATCAGCAAACAAATCTTCAGTATCTACTCCGCTGAAACCTTCTGCCACCAGGTCGATCGGCTCCACATACTTAACTGTAAACCAGAATGCATCATTGAGTTCGGTACCATCGGCCGCATTCAGGTTATATGTAATTTCCATCTGATCCGCTTGATCAATATTCGGAATTGCAAGGTATACCCCTTTGCGATCATCAGACAGGTGAGCAGAAAATACCGGCAGAAACTCCTGGCCCGGCGAACCGTCGAGCCGGAAATGGCCGGAACCATATTCATCTGAGCGCTGATAATTCCATCTTTCTACACGGTAATTATAAATATCCTGAACGCTCTCCTCATCGAGTTCTTCATCAAACCTGATTACCACGCCGCCATCCCTGACACGAAAACCATTTGGCATATAGTTTGGCAAACCGGTATAACGCATCCTCAAAAAAGATGTCAATCCATCAGAATTGGTATCCCAGAGCGCAAATCCTGCAATGTATAATTGGCCATCAGAGGGGCTTATTGATCCCTTCATTGTGGGAGCCGGATAACTGCCCGGCAGAACAGAGACTCCCCCCTGCACTCCAGAGCTTGTACTGTCAAACAATACCCGAAAAAGACCGGGACGCCCGTAAGAAAAATGGATCATATCACCATTCAGTGGGCCCATCCGGTCGCTGGTTACCCAGGCCTGGCTGATACCGGAGCGATCAACATGATGCGGAATCCAGAGTAACGGCGGTGTAATCTCGGGGATCGGATCCCGGTGGGCTGCTGCCGATACACCAAAATAATCTCCCCTTTTAATAACCAAAATCGGGCTGGACGGTACATGGTGTCCTTCCTGGTCGGATGCTGTGAGCAAACCGGTTTCGGGATGTATTCCCAGGTATGGCCCGCGAAAACCGCTTGCAAACACTTCAGCCGACCGGCCGTCTTCTGAAATCTCAAGAACGACCCCGCTATGGTGAGAACCGGCTCTCACACCGCGAATTACAGGTTCGGTAAAAGCCCGCGGGCCCATATCAAGTGCGGCGCCTTTTGATACATAAAAACCACCATCAGGTTTGGCTACCAGGTCACTTGCCCACTCCCGTGTCTCAATGGATTGCTGAATCAGGTTCGAAAAATTTTCATAAAAATCAGCAAACCCGTTTCCGTTCAGGTCATGAAGGCGTACAATCCCCTCTTTGCCATAGACATAAATTTGCTCATCCACGATTTCAATACTCTGGGATTCAAAAAATCCGGAAGCAAATCGCTGCCACTGCAGATTTCCTAATTCGTCATCAATTCCGTCAACAATCCAGACATCACCTCCAAATGTCACCAGGGCTGCTCTCCCGTCTTCAAAAAAGGCGACATCAACCACTCGTATATTCCGCTTCCATGGATTTGGTACCGGCAGCGTCAGCTGATCAATGACATAGGCTGATGTATCAGGAGCTACCCGGCCCCGCGTTCTGACAACATCAGGCCAAAGATTCGGCCCGCCATTCTCAACCGCTGGAGTAACCGGTGCCTGGTTTTCTGTAGCTGACAGAATTATATCGACATTCTCTTCTAAACCATTCCAGATAGAGAGGGTAAATTCTACCGGCCCCGGGTGTTCAGAAACTTTTACCGTTGCGTATCGGCCCTCATATACTTCAAAGCTGACCGAACCAGCAGGCCCTTTCAGTTGCATCACTGTAACGGTTTCTTCATGGGGGTGAACCATAACCAAGTGATCGTCATTAATTTGAGTGCGAACAGCTCCGGGGACTTCAACCGCCTTAAGCGATAACTCCTCATTTACCCGATCAATCTGAAACGTCCGGGTAAAAATTGTTTCACCATCTAATTCAATGCTACCGGGTGTTTCAAGAATGTCGGTACTGCTGACTGTATAGGAAAGTACCGGCCCCTCGTCGGTCAGGTAGATGCCATTCCAGCGTCCGATATCCGGTGAGATCGGGCCCCAGGAAGGGTCCTCAGGATGAGGAGGAGCAGGACGCGGATCAGACAAAATTGGTTCTCCGGCATTCCACCCGGGATAAGGCCCGGTCACCATGTGGGGTGGTTCCGGAAGGTAGGGCAACATTCTGTTCCTGGTAAAAAATTCACTGTACGATACCTGGCCCATCGTCTCCATGGGAACAAACTCACCGGTCCAGGCAACTGCCCAGCGAAGCATGTCGGTGTCAAAGCAGGCATAAGATTCTTCTCCGAGAATCAGGGCTATACACCTGACCACCACATTATTCTCAGGGATAAGTTCCTCATTTTGAGTTACCAAAAGTGATGTTGTAATAAAAGGAAATTCCCTCTCTACAAAAGGTGCAAACTCAACCTCATCGTAATTGACTTCTGTAATGACCGGCCTTTCATCTGCTGGTTCTTCACTGCATCCAGCAACCATCAGGCAAAGCACTGATACAAATGCCGCTGCAGCCCATCGAACCGCCGCAAATTTTTTTTTGCATACGGACCAACACTCCCTGCAACTTAATTCCCTCATACGATCTTTCATTCCATCACCACAAAATTTAGTTCATTTCAATTCTGTCTCATCATCTGTAATAATCAACTGGCTGTTACCTGTAACTCAAACAACTGAATAACAGACAAGCTGAATCACAGCTCCCTCACCGTTACCCCAACCGGGTAGGCAAAGTCATCCCACATTTGGTCTATGGCATCAACATCCGGTTCTCCGTCGTAGGTTACATACCGGTATCTGACTACATATGGCGATCCGGGTTCGATTGACATATCCCCGAGCTGAACGGGAGCATAGTTGAAGAACGGCTCATTCGGGTGGATCCGCACCGATTGCGGGTGCCGGGGGTTGG
>SLKH01000364.1 GCA_007134665.1 Balneolaceae bacterium | reverse complement strand
TTTGAAAAAAGGTTGGAGCGGCACGATGAGAACCCTCGTCTATTTTGATATCCATAGCTTGACAAATTCGATTTCTTATCAGGTTAGTTGCGTCGGCTTAATGTAACTAATTTTAGCCAACAACTTGATCACAACATGTTTTCCATTACCGGGACGGTGCAAAGTCAGATTGATTCGTCCCGGTTCGCTGCGTAGAGCAATCGCATGCATGCGCTACTGCCGGTTTGCATAAGGAGTAATAAAAATCACCAGACCCCTCTAAATCATTATCAGTTTGGATTACCGCAATTCAGATATCAAACTACCCGGAAAACACCGCCAGCAGCGTGAATTCCCCTTTCTTATGAATTACTGATCCGCAATATCTCTGAAAGACATTGCGGATCTTCGGAATACGCTACGGGTTCGAAGCTTGTGAATAAAAAAAAGCCCCGTATTCAGAATACGAGGCTTTAGATAAAGTACGCCCGTAGGGACTCGAACCCCAAACCTTCTGGTCCGAAGCCAGACGCTCTATCCAATTGAGCTACGGGCGCATGTTGCATTTTAAGACAGCTTCAAATATAAGGATTGTTTCGAAGAGAAAATACCTCATTTTTTTTTGACCGGCCGGAAATACGGAAAATAGAGTAGTGCGGCAGGTTACTTTTAAAAACGGTACTCTATCCGGGTTTGTAAGGAAAAACGGTTGTAGAAATTATCCGGGTTGAAGAGGAACTCCTGCCGGGAGTAGTCAAAGATAATGAAGCCGAGCACGCTGTCGGTGATACTTTTCTGGGCTTCAATACCGATGAACCTCGATTCGGCAAGGAATATTTCGTCCAGCCCTGTTTGAAAAGTTCTCTCTTCCGGAGAGAACCCGAATCCTCCACGCAATGTAATGTAGTTATCAGCATCTGCAAGGTATCGTCTCAGAAAGAAATTATAAGATCGGGATACTCCGATGTCACTTGGAGTGAAATACGGTCGGGCAGTGAGCATCCAGTTGCCAAAATAGCCGGTCAGTGAACCCGTTAGAAATGTGATATTATTATGGGGGTATCGAAGGTGGCGTGCTCCGGCAGAAACTTCAAGGTTTGCAGGGAGGCTTATATACAGTTCTCCACCATAACGAAATTCAGGATAAATGCTGCCGGATGAATAACCGAAATTCAGGTACCCATACCATCCGTCACCAAATTCAGGATAAAAATCAATTTCAGGCTGAAACCCTGTTTCATCAAACCGGTTTGCGGTATTGAGTCTGGTAATCCATGTTCCGATCGATGTTCCCCCCGAAAGCTGAAGGTAGCCGGAATGCCAGGAATTATAAACTTCACTGAAATGATCGTAGGTATAGGAGGCCGAGAAAGCAAATGGCTGGCGGTCGAGCTGAAGGGTTTCACGAAGCTCTGCTGCGTCACGGTTACCCGGGTGTAATCGTTCAACCTGTGCCAGTGTCTTCATTGCATCGTCCACCTGCCCGTTAAGATGATATGCAGCAGCAAGCTTGATCAGAAGTTCTGGATCAACATTGTGATGCCTGGCTGCAGATTTACCAGCCTCAACCGCCTGTTGATAATTATGATCCCAAATTTCAACGTCAATCAGGGTTAAATGCGCCTCTTTATGACCGGGTGATTGATTCAGTACAACCTGAAGCTCCGATCTTGCATCTGCAAATGAGCCATTCCAGGAATAGATACGGGCTTTTAAAATCCTGACATCATGGTATTCCGGGGAGATTTCAAGGATTGCTGAACCGATTGAGTGAGCTGTCTCATACTCGCCGGCATAAGCCATTTCCCAGGCATTTTGAAACGCTTCATCGACATCCACAATTTCCTGAGCAGATATTGGAATAACAGATAATAAGAGAACAATTGGGGTAACCAGTAAATTATTCAAAGATGACAGATTTTTTATCATTAATCTTTTAAAAAGTTGCCGATTATAAGCTTAATTTACAATTAGAGTTAATTATAAATGAAAAGAGGTGATTGTACCGGGATCGTTACATCACTCTGAAGCAACGTTCCAGGGAGTTGATTTAAAGTGATTAAAGAAGTCCGGGATAACGGTTAACGGATAGTTTGAGTGGGTATTGATGAGTATACAGATTCCAGTCCCATCTTCAGGAGCAAAAGCGATCTCGCTGCGGTATCCGTTTACATATCCTCCGTGGTATACGATTTTCTGTCCATGATTATCAAGCACTCTCCAGCCCATTCCATAATGCGATTCGTCCACTCCCTCCCAATGCCGGCTAAATCGTTGGTTTCGGATGGTAGCTAACGGTTCATAGATTTCTGCAAGCGTCTCTTCAGAAATAACTTCAGGGTAATGCCCTGTTAACAACAACAGCCACTTACCCATATCTGAGGCAGATGCATTCATCCCACCGGAAGAAACCGCATTGTAATATTTCCCGGAAATTGGAACGGGAACGCGTCCCCGTGCAGGTGAATTATAGATATGCGGCGATGCTTTATTACCTGAATTTAATATGCTGTCAAAACTTACAGAGGAATGATCCATCTCTAACGGTTTTAAAAGCATTTCATACAGCAGCGTGTTAAAGTCGGTGTCAGCCCGGGCTTCCAGAACTTTTTCTACCACTGAATATGCCGCATTCTGATAGGAATGCTGAGCACCTTCTTTTGCGATCAGGGGTACCTGTTCCAATCGGGGGATAATCAGGTCCAAAGAGAGTCCGTCTTCCACCAAATTCGTATATGCATGGCGTGGCAATCCGGAGGTATGAGATAACAAATGCCTGACCTGAATCCGGCCGGTTTGTTCCGGATCATTCAGCCTGAAATCCATCAAATAACTGGATACTGGCTGATCCCAGCTTACGGCTCCTTTTTCTGCCAACACACCGGCCAGAACCGAGGTAAAGCCTTTAGACAGGCTTCCAAGTCTGAATACGGTATGTTCATCCACTTCTTCGGGCTTTCCTCTCTCTTTCACGCCAAACCCTTTTTGAAATACAACCCGCCCCTCTTTTACGATGACAACCGCTCCGCCGGGGATTTGTTCGCCGTTTAGCCCTTCTTCAAAATTCATTGCAAATTCTTCCAGGAACATAGTCAGGGAATGATCCATCACCCATTCTTCGGGCTCAGGCTTGGAAACATCCGGCTCCGGTTGGAAATTGGTAAAGGCAAGGTACGATCCGATAATAATGGCCAGTAAAAGAATTGCAGATAAATTTCGAATCATAGAATATCGATGTGTGTTCTCAGGATGGGGTTCCTGTTTCTGATAAAATTGATCACTAAGGATACTAAAAAAATGATTCCGATAGAAAATAGTTTCATTCAGCGAATTAGATGTTATATTTTACTTTTCGGGAATCAGAAACTGTTTTTGATCAGTTCACGTTATACATATCCATTCCGATTTATTGCAGGTTCCGATGGAGTCGGTTAATATGTCGGATAATCATGCAATTTGGTGCGTTGGAGGATCAACGCTGATTCTTTGTATCAGCATCAAATTTTGTATATAGGTATAAATATTATAGGCCTTATGAGTCTGATATGATGAATGAAAAATTATTTATAACAATTCTCCTTTTCCTGATAGGATCTGTGTTGGCTTTCTGGGATCAGGATAATAATGGAGTTAATGAACAGGAGAACGATGAACCCGGTATTGTAAGTGTAATCAGTGTAAAAGGTACGATCGGGCCAACCACGACTAATTATCTTCAGCGAACGAAACGAATCGCAGAGGAAGCAGGACACGATGCACTCATTATGGAACTGGATACTCCGGGAGGATTACTTGATTCTACACAGGATATCGTTCAGATTATGCTGCAATCAGATTTACCGATTATCGTGTATGTATCACCTGAGGGAGCAAATGCAGGAAGTGCCGGTACATTTATAACACTCGCAGCGCATATTGCAGCTATGGCTCCTGCTACAAATATCGGCGCAGCATCACCGGTAACCATGGGCGGCGGAGAGATGGATACAGTTGCCCAAAAGAAAATTTTCAGCTATTCGGAAAGCTATATCGAAAGTATTGCGGAGGAACGCGGACGAAATGCCGAGTGGGCAAAATCGGCTGTTCGAGACGGTGCTTCCGTTACCAGCCGTGAAGCTCTCGAACTGAATGTTATCGATCTGATCGCAGATAACCTGGATGACCTGCTTGATAAGATACACGGCATGGAGGTTGAAGGACAAACTCTGAATACCAGAGGAGCAGAGATCAATCGTATCGAGAATAATCTCGCAGAGATTTTTTTCAGTTTTATTCTGCGTCCTGAAGTGATGCTGATTTTAACACTGATTGCGATTTATGGGATCGTGGGTGAAGTAACTAACCCCGGTGCGATTGTGCCGGGTATGTCGGGTGCGATTGCACTGATTCTGTTGCTATACGGTGTTGCAGCAATGCCGATTAACATCGCCGGTTTTCTGTTGATGGGGCTTGCCATTGCTCTCTTTGTGATAGAAGCTTTCACGCCAACCTACGGAATACTTCTGACCGGGGGTACAGTCTCATTTTTCCTCGGGGCACTCATGCTGTTTCAGGATATGCCGGAGGAGATGCAGATCTCGCTCTACTGGCTGGTGCCGGCAACACTGCTGACAGCACTGTTTTTTGCCTGGATTGTATCCTATGGAATCAAAGCACAATTTGGTGAGCACCGGGCGGGGCTTGAATCCTTGATTGGAAAAGATGCCCTGGTACTCGAAACTGTAGACAGCTCCGGGGGAAGAGTATCTGTATCAGGTGAGTACTGGAATGCTTATACTCTGGAGGGTGATGTCATTAATAAGGGCGAACGATGTGAAATCGTGGATTTTGAAGGACTTAAAATCATAGTTAAACCTAAGAAAAAAGTAAAGGAGACCACACATGGATGAAAGTGCACTAACTAACTACCTGGTATGGATGATTACACTTGTCGTATTCCTTGCGGTATTTTTGCCGCAAATGTTCAAGATCCTTCGGGAGTATGAACGAGGAGTAGTTTTCAGATTGGGTAAATTTTATATGACCAAAGGCCCCGGCCTGATCGTATTGATTCCCTTTATCGATAAGATTGAAAGGGTTGACCTTCGGGTATTGACCATTAATGTTGATA
>SLKH01000126.1 GCA_007134665.1 Balneolaceae bacterium | reverse complement strand
TACAGATTTGAGAGCCAGTGTGAGTCTTGTACTTGCCGGAATGGCAGCAGAGGGAGAAACAGAAGTATTAAGAGTATATCACCTTGATCGCGGATATGAAGATCTTGAGGAGAAATTAAATGCAGTCGGGGCTAATATCAGCAGGGTTAGCCAGAACGAATAAACGGAGCCGATAATCAAAGAGACCATATCTGATTTTGATACGTTGTTCAGTTAGTTTCTATCAGAACTTATTTTTAACAAACATTCTTCTATATTACACCTAAGTAGGATCCTGAATTATATTATTACGGAAAAGACTTTTAACATATTGACAGCTAAGGATTTACAAATATTACAATGGCTTATCGTCTGTGTGCTCAGTGCGCTCGGTCGCAGGCCTGCTGATGAAACGGAAGGAGGAAAATGCTACCCTTCATACTGCTTTTCATCACATTATTTTAACAAAAATTTGAATGACGCCCGTCTTCAACCTGGAAAAAAGATGTATCATTTCTGTGCAGATACCTGTAATGCATTCTTTAATCGTGATATACGTACAGATTGGCAAAATTTTGACGGCGCGCGTATGAAATTTGTATGCTTACATGAAAAATCAAATTATAATACACTCTGCGGGCAAACAAACCCGCATAGCACTGATCGAAAATGGAGAGCTGGCGCAGGTTTTTATAGAATCTGAAGAAAATCAACGAACCGTAGGCGATATTTACATAGCCCGGGTACATAAGGTGATGAGTGGTATCAGGGCAGCCTTTATAGATGTTGGAATGCAAAAAGATGCATTTCTTCACTTCTCTGATGCAGGTGACCATCTCGGTTCATATGTGAAAATGCTCAATGGTGAATCGAGTATCAGCAAAGATGCCCGCAAAGACCTGGATAATTTTAACAAATTATCGAACAACGATAAACAGATTCTTGCAGGCAAGATACTGAATCCCGGCCAGCGGCTGCTCGTACAGATTGTCAAGGAACCGATCGGATCCAAGGGCCCGCGAGTCTCAACCGATATCACGATTGCCGGACGCTTTCTTGTTTTAATCCCCATGGGTGAATACATCGCCGTATCCCGAAAAATCAGTTATCATAAAGAGAGGCGACGATTAAAGGGAATTGTTGGTTCCATGCTCCCTGATGGGTTCGGGGTGATCGTCAGAACTGTTGCAAAGGGCCAGGATAAGGAAGCCCTTGAAGACGACATGAGAAACATCCTGAAAAAATGGGAGCGAATTCTCAATAAACTGGAATCTTCCAAACCGCCTACCCTGCTTTATAAAGATCTCGATATGACTGAAAGCCTGGTCAGAGATCTTTTTGCAAAAAATTACGACAGGGTATTGATTGATGATTACCAGCTTTATAAATCCCTGAAAAGTTACGTATCTCAGATTGCTCCAAAGATGTTGCCCAATGTGCAGCTCTTTAAAGGGAAAGAACATATTTTTGACCATACTAAAATTTCAGAAGATGTAAATTCCATCTTCAGTCCGCGGGTTCGGATGCCATCGGGCGGATATCTCATCTTTGAACAGACCGAAGCAATGTATGTGGTCGATGTCAACTCAGGCCCATACGCTGCAAAACAAAAGCAGGAAGATAATTCCCTGAAAACGAACCTTGAAGCAGCGCGAGAAATCGCCAAGCAGTTGCGTCTCCGTGATATCGGTGGGATCATTGTAGTGGATTTCATCGACCAGCGGGATGACAAGAACCGCAAGAAGATCTATGACGAACTGAAGAAAGAATTTAAAAAGGACCAGGCAAAGACCAATGTGATTGGCATGAGTGATTTCGGCCTGGTTCAAATTACAAGACAGCGTATACGACCGAGTGTAGTCAACTCGGTATCGAAGGTTTGTCCGATGTGTGGCGGAACCGGTACCGTTGTAACGAAAGATACGATTGTAACAGACATATCAAGCTGGTTAAGTAAATTCAGAAGCAGTACAGAATACAGGGCCGTTGATGTTTATATTAACCCATTCTTAAAGTCCTTCCTGTCGAAAGGAATTTTGAGTACCAATTTCAGGTGGATGCTGAAATACCGAATTAAAATAACTCTGATTGCGGACGAGTCTATTTCCCTGAATGAATTTAAGGTAACCCTTGCCGGCTCGGATATTGATATTACCGATGCCGTAATGAGAGGCGAAAATATAGATGAACTGATCCAGGCTGCCAGTGACGAACTCCAGGAAATGGACAGCGGCAAGCCAAAGAGGGATAATCTGGATTATTACAAAAAAAATGAAAACGGTAAAAACCGGCGAAATACCAGGCCCTCTGGAAACAGAAATGACCGCCGGGACCAGAAACATTATCAAAAAAATTGAAGGATATCACTTGATGACCGATTTATCTCAACTACATGCAACCACTGTTTTGGGAGTCATACACAACGGTAAAGCAGCGATAGGGAGTGATGGCCAGGCTACACTCGACAAAACAGTGATGAAATCGACCGTAAAAAAAGTACGCAAGCTTCAGGATGGGAAGATACTTGCCGGATTTGCCGGTTCCACTGCCGATGCATTCACTCTTTTTGAAAAATTTGAAGAAAAGCTGAACAGTTATAACGGGAATCTGCAGCGTGCTGCTGTAGAACTTGCAAAAGATTGGCGTAAAGACAAATTCCTTCAAAAACTTCAGGCTTTGCTTGCTGTTATGGATAAGGATACATCTTTGATTATTTCCGGCCAGGGAGATGTCATTGAACCTGATGATCAAATCCTTGCTATCGGCAGTGGCGGAATGTATGCACTTGCAGCTGCCCGGGCCATGAAACAGAATTCACCTGACCTTGCGGCCAAAGAGATCGTAAAAAAATCTCTTTCCATCGCGGCAGATATCGATATTTATACGAATCATAATTTGACGCTTTTAGAAATTGATAAGTAGTTATGAAACAGATTGAAGACAAAAATTTAACACCAAGACAGATTGTTGAGGCGCTCGACAAATACATTGTCGGCCAAAAGGAAGCCAAACGATCAGTCGCTATTTCGCTCCGTAACCGCTGGAGACGGTTAAACTCGGATGAAGAAATTCGTGAAGAGATCATCCCAAACAATATTTTAATGATCGGCCCGACCGGTGTTGGTAAGACCGAAATTGCCCGCAGGCTGGCAAAACTTGCCCATGCCCCTTTCATCAAAGTTGAAGCTTCCAAGTTTACGGAAGTTGGTTATGTTGGACGTGATGTGGAATCGATGATACGGGATCTTGTTGATATTTCCGTGAACATGGTTAAGCAGGAAATGCAGGAACGTGTAAAAGAAAAAGCCGTCAAGATTGTTGAAGAACGGATTCTCGATACACTTATACCTCCTGTCAGAAAGAAACAAACCACATCAAGTGGTTTTCAAGCTGAAGATGAATTTGACCCCGGTAATGCTTCTGATGCAGAACTGAATGAAAGAACACGTGAACGTTTCCGGGAGAAATTAAAAAATGGCGAGCTCGACGATCGGAAAATCGAAATAGAAGTAAGTGCCAAAAAGAAACCGATGATGCAGGTTTTTGGCCCCCAGGGTGTTGAAGAGATGGGGATTAATCTGCAGGATATGCTCGGAAACCTGACAAGAGGCGGGAAAAAAGTTAAACGTACACTCCCGATAAAGGAAGCACGTGAGTTGCTGCTTGAAGAAGAGTCGGAAAAACTGATCGACCACGAAGCTGCCATTCAGGAAGCTTTAGACCGTGTACAAAACCAGGGTATTGTATTCATAGATGAAATTGACAAAGTTGCTGATTCCGGATCCGGAAGTGGAATGAAAAGCGGTGCCGATGTCAGCCGGCAGGGAGTTCAGCGGGACCTGTTACCTATTGTTGAGGGGAGTACAGTCTCAACCCGAAACGGCCTTGTAAAGACCGACCACATACTGTTCATCGGGTCGGGAGCATTTCATTTTTCAAAACCATCCGACCTGATACCCGAGCTCCAGGGCCGCTTTCCAATCAGGGTTGAACTCGATTCACTGACTGAAGACGATTTCATAGATATCCTGACAAAGCCGAAAAATGCTCTGACCAAGCAGTACCAGGCTATGCTCGCTTCTGAAGGTGTTAACATTGAATTCACAGAAGATGCGATTCGTGAAATTGCCAAGATTGCAGCCCAGGTTAACGATCAGGTTGAAAATATCGGGGCACGGCGATTGCATACTATTCTGTCATCACTGCTTGAAGAACTCTTATATGCAGTTCCCGATGATATAAGCAGTGGTGAAATCACCATTGACAAGGAATATGTGGATAAACAGCTTCAGGATCTTGCAACCGATAAAGATCTTAGTCATTATATTTTGTAAAAAAATCTTTTAATATTAATCTTATGGAAACGTTTACAAAATAAATGTGTTATAATCTGCAGAATAGCGAATAGCATTTGGCAGTCAAGTTAGCCTATAATTAATACCTGATTTATCCGTTCAGGAATAAAAAAAAATGAGATAATAGAATGAGTCTACGAAAATTTCTTGCCCCCAATCTGGCCGTATTGATCGTCTTATCAGTTGTATGGCTGGCGGGGGTTGACAGGGTATATGTTGATAATGATCATCAAAAAAATCTCTCAAAATACCTTCAGGTTCAACAGCGAATAGTTGATAACTATGTTGGAGAGACCGATATCAACGAACTTTACTATAACAGTATTCAGGGTTTTGTCAGAGCTTTAAGAGATCAGTCGGGAGATGAGGAAATTAATATTGACGGCACACCAGTCGATGCAAAACTCTCCGACCTTCACTTAAATGATTTCAGGGAAGCTTTCTCAAAATTTGAGGATGCCTATTTGTATGTCGCAAATAACCATCCCGACAAGGATATGCAAAGACTGACCGAAGAAGCTATCAAGGGCATGTTTACTGTACTTGATCCACATTCGGTTTATATCAAAGCGGAAGACAGTGAACGAATTCAGGAAGATTTCGACGGACGGTTCCAGGGAATTGGAATTCAATTCAATATAATTGAAGATACGATCACTGTTATCACAGCTATTTCGGGCGGGCCAAGTGATCAGCTCGGAATAATGTCGGGCGACAGGATTGTAGCTATTGATGACAGCAGTGCAATCGGATTTACTAATG
>SLKH01000092.1 GCA_007134665.1 Balneolaceae bacterium | reverse complement strand
TGTTATGACAGATTCAAATCACCAAAACAAAGAACTTTCTATTCATAAAGGATCAGGCCCGACCGAATCGATCAACCCTGAATTCAGGCGAAAATCGGGATCACCATTATCAATTGAAGACTATGTAAATGGAATCCGGGCTGGTGACCGCTCAATATTATCCAGGGCAATTACATTGATTGAAAGTACCCGGCCTGAATACCGTCAGATCGGTGAACGGGTCCTTGAAAAATGCATGCCTGGTACCGGAAATTCTTTACGTATCGGTATAACAGGGATTCCGGGTGTTGGTAAAAGCACCTTTATCGAGGCATTTGGCAGCCTGTTAATTAAAGAAGGGAAAAAAGTTGCTGTTCTTGCCATCGACCCAAGCAGCAGCAGAAGCAGGGGAAGTATCCTGGGAGATAAAACACGGATGCCGGGCCTGTCATCCAATGAACAAGCATTTATCCGGCCTTCACCTGCATCAGGAACCCTCGGCGGTGTAGCGCGAACATCCCGTGAAACCATGCTCCTGTGTGAAGCCGCCGGATTTGATCTGATTCTGATTGAAACTGTTGGAGTCGGGCAATCAGAAACCACTGTACATTCAATGGTCGATTTTTTTCTTTTGTTAATGCTTGCCGGCACAGGTGATGAGCTTCAGGGGATTAAACGGGGGATCATGGAAATGGCTGACCTTATCGCTATCAATAAAATTGATGAACAACCTGAACAACTGGTTAAAAAAGCAAAGCGTGATATTGCCAATGCCCTGTCCCTGTTCCCGCCTTCACTTTCCGGCTGGAAACCTCCCGTTTTAACCTGTTCTGCACTCAAGCAAACTGGCATTAATAAAATTTGGCTTGAAATAAAAAAATATCGGGATATGACTCATCATAATGGCTTTTTTAAAAGCCACAGGTCAGATCAGCTTAAACACTGGATGTACGAAACGATTAACAACGAGTTGAAAGACCGATTTTTCAGAGATACTGATGTCAAGAAAATGCTGTCATCGATTGAGAAGAAAGTAATTGAAGGTGAGATCAGTCCATTTCGGGCTGCCGACGAGTTGTTAAAAGAGTTTTAAATCATCCTGACAGTGGTTCCGAAACACCTGGTGCATTTAAAAATGACTATTTAATTCATTTCCAAATCAGTTTTACCGGAACTGAAACCGACTTCTTCTTCATCGATCTTACCGCTACCAAAAAGCTCTTCCATTTCAGCCCGCAGCTTTTGTATAGACAGCCCGCTGGTCAGGTTACCGTTCTGAGCAACAGAAATACGTCCGGTTTCTTCCGAAACAACGATCACGAACACATTATTTGTCTCACTGATACCCACCGCAGCCCTGTGCCTCGTGCCAAAAACAGATGATATATTCGGATTTTGAGATATGGGCAGATAACAGCTTGCTGCTACAATCCGGTTATTCCGAATAATGACTGCACCATCATGCAATGGAGTTTCTTTTTTGAATATGGTTTCAAGTAATTCACTGTTGACCCTGGCATCAAGTTTAACACCTACATCCACCAAATCCTGGAGTGAAGAACTTCTGGCAAATACGATTAATGCACCTGTTTTACTGTGCGACATATTTCGTACAGCCTCCACAACCTCTTCCACAACCGACATGGTATTGGTGCGCCCGAAGAGTTTGTCCAGAGTTGTATTTTGTCCCAGGCTGTACAGCAATTTTCGGATTTCAGGCTGAAAGATGATAAACACAGCAAGCACCCCCACATCGAGGATACTTCTTAAGATAAAATTTAACGTGGAGAGCCCGAGTATACTTACTGCTGCATTGATCAGTATTATAAAAACCAAACCCAAAGCGGCCTGAATAGCAAACGTTCCCCTGACCCACCTGTAGAGGTAGAAAAGCACCAGTGCAATCACCAGTGTCTCAATCAAATCGGTAATTCCGAATTCAAGAAATCCTATTGGTATCAATGGATCAGGGTTATATAACTATTTGGTTAACCATCATGGATGGCTTGAAAAATTTGTATTGAGTCGACAGCCTCTTTCACATCATGTACTCTCAGAATACCGGCTCCATTCAAAAGGCAGTGATAATGGACTGCGATCGTACCGGCCAGTCGGCCGCTTACGTCACGATTATCCAGAATCTGCCCGATCATTGACTTTCGGGATGCACCAACGAGCAATGGGGTTCCGTGTCGGGTAAATGTATCAAGCTTTCTGATAATATTCAGGTTATGTTCCAACGTTTTTCCAAACCCGATACCCGGATCCAATATAACCTTATTTACACCCCATTTTTCAAGTTGTTCCAGTTTTTCACTAAAAAAGATATCTATATCCCGAATTACATCTGTGTACTGCGGTTTTTTTTGCATCGTCTTTGGGTCTCCCTGGCTATGCATAAGTATATAACCTGCATTATTCGCAGCACATAATTCAGCAAGTCGTGGTTCTTTTCGGAGCCCGCTCACATCATTAACGAAATGAACCCCAAGTTCCAAAGCTCTCTTTGCAACTTCATATTTGGTCGTATCAATTGAGAAAAGTGTCTCCTGATAATTCCCGACAGCTTCTTCTAATACCGGAGAAATGCGTTCAAGCTCTACTTCAACAGACACCGGATCTGAACCCGGCCGGGTTGATTCACCGCCCACATCAATGATAGCAGCTCCTTCATCGACCATTAAACCGATACGGTCAAGAGCAGCATTTTTAGAAACAAAAAGACCCCCGTCAGAAAATGAGTCGGGGGTCGTATTCAAAATTGCCATCACTGCAGGGCGAGATAAATCTAGTACGATATTCCCGTTACTGAATTCAAAATATTTTCTTTCCGGTGAATCCATCAACGTGGACCGGTTTCCTGCATCAATCCCAATCTTCTTTTAAAAGCTCGAGTTTGTCCTCTTTTTCCGCCCATTCATCGGCATCAGGATAAGGATCCATGGTTTCATTAATAATGTAATCCTCCCACTTTTCAGCTAACTTCTCATTCAGTTCGATGTAATGTTCCCACTTCTCAGGAACTTCGTCATCTGCAAAGATCGCTTCAACCGGACATTCAGGAACACATGCATCACAGTCAATACACTCAATTGGATCAATTGTTAAAAAATTCGGCCCTTCACGAAATGCATCAACAGGGCAGACTGCTGCACAATTCGTATATTTACAATTTATACAAGGTTCGGTTACTATGTATGCCATTTACTAAAAATGATTTTATTTTCAATTTTGAGAGAATCACAAACAAGTGCCTATTTTATACGTATTTGGTATAAAATGCAATTCTAATTCGGGAGTAATATGAAACCGGCCACCACAAAATCCCATTTTGTTGATTCAATTTGTAAATTACAAATAAACAAATACTTAATTTCTTAACAAATTTCTCAAATTATCAAGAGAACCATCATTTTGTGCCGGCTCTATACGAAGCAAATAGGCCATTAATTCATACAGATCAATACTTTCTATCGTGCCTGTTTCCAGTCCCCGCTGAAAATCAGGGCCATTTGCCAAAAACAAAGCGTGCATCTCGGGCAACAGATTGTCATAACCATGCGTAGCTGCCATCAGGCCACGTTGTTCAAAAAAATCACGGGAAGTAATTGTATAACCCAAATCTGCAATCATAATAATTTCAGGAATTCTATAATGGTTGCTAAAATGGAATCTTTCAGGAAGTTCTTCTTTAAGATAAACTTTGAAGTTCCGTTCAGTCTGGCTTAATGCCCGGTAAATTTCATCAGTTTTCCCTTCATCCGGACGAATCATAGCAACCGGCGTCCAGTCTATCATGTCAACATCATCAAGGTTTATCAGTTCATCCAAAAAAATTATCCTGTCTTCTGACAGCTCAGCCATTCCATGGTCAGAAACAATTATCAGGTTAAGTTTATCAGTCAATCCGGTTTCCTCCATTTGGCCAAGCAGATATCCCATCCAATCATCTGCTTCCATTACAACTTCTTCCACTTCAGTTGAATGCGGCCCGTAACGATGTCCATAGCTATCTACCTTGCTGAAGTAGAGTGTACTGAAATCTGCCCTTACTTCACCGGCAGGGTCGAGCCAGGTTATGACCGAATCGATTCTCGCATAATTAGAAATCGACCCATCATAATTAACGTAACGGGTCGGGCGTACCCCCTGGATTTCGTAATCGGAACCGGGCCAAAACATGGTAGCAGCTGTTTTTGACTGGTTTTCAACTGTGACCCAAATAGGTTCACCACCAAACCATACATCATCAGAATGATAATTCGGTGGCCCGTAACTGAAATAAGCACCATATTCATAATCATAAAAACTGTTCGCAATGATGCCATGATTTTCAACAAACAGGCCGGTTACTATAGAGTAGTGTGTCGGAAATGTTTTTGTCGGGAAAACAACCATCATTGATTCCGCATGGACACCGTTAGCTGCAATTCTGTCAAGATTTGGTGTATCAAACCTTAACATATAATCCGGCATAAATCCGTCAATTGAGATTAATAAAACCGGGTGTGATGGTTCTGTCTGATTTTTATTAATATCATCCAAACAACCCGGGCTTATCACAAGAAACGTGATATACAGTGACAAATGCAGATATATCTGTTTATTCATGTCATTAAGTTTGCACTGAAACCGGGAGTATACCAGGCATTATTCCCTGGATCCGAATTCAAATAAAAATTAATTCATGATCTCTCAAGCATACGGTTCAGGGCAAGAATTGCAAACTCTCTGATATCAGCAGGTACTGTAATTTGATTCACAACTTCACCCTGTTCAAGTTTTTCCAGAGACCATAAGAGATGAGGAAGGTCAATACGGTTCATTGTCAGGCAAGGGCACAGGAATGGGTTTAATGAAACTATCTCCTTGTCACTATTCTCGGAAATCAGCCGGTTTACCAGATTCATTTCAGTACCAATAGCCCATTTACTTCCGGCAGGAGCATTTTCAATCGTATTGATGATAAAACTGGTTGACCCGGCAAAATCTGAAGCTTGAACCACATCATATGTACACTCGGGATGGACAAGGATATTGATCTCCGGTTCCCGTTTTCTCAACTGCTCAACATGCTGAATCTTGAACTTTTCATGCACTGAACAGTGGCCTTTCCAAAGGATTACTTTTACTTCATTCAGGT
>SLKH01000208.1 GCA_007134665.1 Balneolaceae bacterium | reverse complement strand
CGATCGGATTATATGCGTTTCGGCGAGCGGGTTTCCTGGGGCTGGATGCCGGAAAATTCTTCCCTGCAGCGAATCCAGGCATCGATGAACGGATCGATTTATCTGAGAAATGAGGATGGCAGTCTTGAAACCTCCGAAATTGGCCCCTCGGTTCAATTGACCTGGAGGCGAGGAGATTTTGCCACCGGGGAAATTCTGTACATTACCGAAGATATAATTCTACCTTTTCAGTTGGCCGGAGATGTAGAGGTACCGGCTGGTATATACCGGTTTCCGGAAGCTCAACTGCGATATGATACACCAAGAGGTAAATCATTGAGGGCCATATTTAGAATCAGTGGTGGCGGTTTTTTTGATGGAAGGCGATTTACGGCAAGTGTTACACCGACCTGGGATCCTTCAAGGGTTGTAAACCTGAATCTGTTCTATCAGTTCAACAGAATAAACTTTGCTGATCGTGGCCAGGATCTAACCGCCCACGTCGCACGGTTCAGAACGGAGCTCACATTCAGTACCAGTTTAACGCTCTCTTCATTCGTACAGTTCAATAGTGCCAATGATATCGGGGTGTTGAATTTTAGATTCAGATATAATCCGAGAGACGGGAACAACTTTTACCTGGTATTCAATGAAACAATTAACACAAGCCGCGACAGGGTTCCCACCCCATTGCCTTTCTCAGATAACCGCGCTGTGATGTTGAAATATGATTATACATTTTGAGCTTTAACTTCCCTGAACCCACAACCAGCTCGTCAGTCCGGCTAAAATATAGCACCCCATACCCAGAAGAATTACATTGGTAAATCCGAACGACATGGAAAGTATGATCGCGAGCGGAGCTGCACTTACTGAAGCGAAACTGTCGATTGCCAAAGCCCAGGGTATCAGTTCATCGCTGTTTTTATCAAGGATGTCTATTCCAGATGGAAACATCCAGCCGAGAAAAAATGAAACCGGTAAGAGTAATAACACAGTAACCATGAATCGCCAGAAGGTACCTAATCCAATAAAAAGGCTGAGAACCGGATTGAGTATCAGCAGGTAAACAAGGGATATAGAACATATCACAATAACAGCAATCCGGATTCTTTTGAATGAATCATATTTCAGGTTTTGCTGGTACATACTTCCGAAACCGGAAAATATCAATATGGAACAAATTACAGCTGCAGCACTAAAGATCGGATCTCCAAGAAACCGGGTAAATATTTGAATAAATGTAATCTCAAGAAACATAAACCCGGTTCCGATCATAAAGAAATGGATCAGGGTCGGCAATTTATTTTTCGATCTGCTATAAAGCCTGAAGCGGATAAGAATTGGTAACAGGACGAAAAGAAATGCGGAAATGGCAAGCTGCAGGAATGTAATGACCAGCACGATATAACCCAACTCGAGCCGTTGAAACCAATGTTCACCATACGTTTCCCTGAAGTTTTCAAGACTGCTCCATTTGAAGAAATCATGAAAATATGGACTGTTATCTGTTGGAGACCGAACATGGTAAACCCAATCATCATAAAACCGTCCAGGATCATCTGAGAGGAGTTCAAGAATTGCCTGGTGAATGTAGGAATAATTGGCACCGTCAGGCCCTTCGATACGATTGATTTGATCAATGTCTTCCGATGCTATTCCCCGATAATATTCAATATCAAGCTGCAGATCCGATGATTTTTCATAAAATTGGCTGATAAGAGCTAAATCCACCGGAGATTTTGACAGAAGTATATTTGCTGCAAGGTAGTTCCGGCTGACAAGTAGATGCTGATCAGCTTCTTTGCCGGATGAAATCGCGGCATCGATAAACATTGAAATCAGCTTGATGTTATCCCTTGGGGGGGACTGAATTCCCCTTGTGATACTGATCAAGCCATTTTCATTTAATAGATCCAAAGCCGTGATAACGGCATCAGTTGTAAGCAGATAATCTTCATTTAACCCCTGAAGCCCGCCGGAACCGGATGCGATGGCTTCACCGGTAACAAATTGAATAAGGTCGTAACTGCTTGCTGTTTGTTCGATATAAAGACGCGGGTCCATGTTGATAACTTCAACCTGATCGTCTGAATAGATGCCACCTCCAAGATCAGCAAGATCTTCATGAATTAAATTAATTAATTGAGGGTTTGTCTGAACTACTGTGACTTTTTTTGCTCCCATTCTCTTTGCAAGCCAGACATTAATACCTCCGGTTTCACCAAGAAGCAATACCTGCGGCCGATCGAGTAGTCGGTAAGGCAGTGACTGAGGTGTGAAATCAAGAATCTCCGCTTCGGATGGGTCATCGATGGTGAACATCGGAGCTGCAATCTGCCCATCCATTAAAATTGCAAGCTGTGGTGGCGGCATGGTGATTGCATGAGGGCCTGCAAATAATGTGTAGTGGAAAGTGGGTGATTGAAACACATCAATTTGTGAACGCGGCCCAAAACGGGTGAGGATACTTTCCGCATCACCCTGCAATTCGAGTTGCCGGAAGTGAGAGAGATCTTTATATGGATCGATATTTATCGGTGGTGTGATAACGGTTGCGGTTATCGAAACAGCAACTGCAAGAACGGTCATGATTCCGGCCTGTATTGAATAACGGCTGGTTTTTCTACCGATTGATATCAGAAAGGCAATCAAGGCAAGTAATGAAAGGGGAGTAATGATAAGTGGAAGCTGTTGTGCCGGCAGAAGCATCATCAACCCCAAAGCTGAGATCCCGCCGGCGCCACTTCCAATCAGGTTGGCCCCGTATAATACAGGTACCTCTTTTTTAAAATAGGCGAGCATAAAACTGATGACAAGCCCGCCGAACAAAAAAGGAATCATCATCAGAAAATTATAGGCAATAAGTAAAAAAAGTTGATGACGACTGTACAAAACATACTGGGTATCAAGCGGTAATTGTTGTGCTGTCAGATAAGTAAGTGGTATGGATGTCAGAAATAAAAACAGAAACAACAGATTCCAAAAGGGGAAGTTTTTCCTGAATCTTTCAAACCACAATGCGAGAACCGTTCCGCTGATACCGAATCCAAGAAGTGCAGTACTGATTACCATGTAGGTGAAATGGTAGTAATGAGAGACTGAGATCGATCTCATCAAAACCAATTGAAGGCCAATGACTACAATAGAGATGAAAAAAATCGAAACAACTGTCCAATAATTATAGAACTGGTTTCCCTGTGTCATTCGGCTCTTAAATCAATTTAATATCCACACATTCACCATATTTAGGCATCAACAATTACCAACTATAAACCATTAACTATTAAATATTAACTGTTAATTTAACCTGCCTACTGCTCCTGTGCCGCACCGGTCATTGGAACAAAACGTACCGGAAGATCACGTTCTGTCCGGATGTTCCCATCTTCATCTTTGGTAATTTTCATCAGGGTTTGGGTTTGATAAGGGCTTCCGATTGGGATTACAATCACGCCTCCCGGTTTTAACTGTTCGACAAGCGGCGGAGGGATGTGTCCGGATGCAGCAGTAACAATGATGGCATCAAACGGAGCATGTTCTTCCCATCCATAATATCCGTCTCCGATCTTTGTTTGAATGGTTACATAACCTAATTCGTCATAATAACCCGCAGCCTGTTCGCCCAATTCCCGGATAATCTCAATAGAGTAAACATTAGGTGTAAGTTCAGACAGCGTTGCTGCGTGATAGCCACTTCCGGTACCAATTTCAAGTACCTTATCGCCGGGTGATAAATCCAGCATCTGATTCATATAAGCAACAATGTATGGCTGCGAGATTGTTTGCCCGTAACCGATCGGGAGCGGATTATTCTGATAGGCTTGCCCCTGCAGAGCCTGGGGTACAAATTTATGGCGGGGAACTTGGCGCATGGATTCAAGGATTCGTTCATCAGTAATATTTTGCCGTTGAATACCTTGTAAAACCAACCGGTTTCGTTCTGATTCACGTTCACTGAAACGCGGACGATTCCATTCAATGGTGTCTGCTGGTAATGGTTTTAATAAATTAGCAAAATTCACATTAACTGTAGCTATTGGCTGGCCGGCAACTAATGGAGACTCGTTTATAGATAAGTCAAATTCATCTGTTCCCGTGAATATTAATGGTGTGATTAGAGTGACTATCCAAAATAATTTCATGCCAATCCTCTGTAACTACATTTTGATGTTTGTCTCTTAATATACAAACCTGAATAGATTATGGTTTATTTTCCAGGTAAATAACATGAGTAAACTGTTAGAACGTTCAATAAATTCTCACTTGACAAATAAAATCCCATTGAATAACGTTGCAATTGGGTACTTATAATAATCTACAGGAGGTTAGAATGAAAGAGTCACCATTCCTAAACCTTGAGCTTTTTGCGCAGGTAGAATCCGATTTTGAAGCTCGCCAATACCGGATACTTGCAGGGTTGCAATCTTACGAAACCTGTTTCAGGAACAATCGCATTTATCCATATTTGAGTGATCTTTTAGGTCTTTATCAAACATTGAAAGATATCGGGAATAAGCTTGAGGATTTGAGGAAAAAATTTCCTAAAAAGATCAAGAATATCGATCTGGTGAATAAGACTATTGAACATGAAGTCGTATTTTTAGATAGTTCAGATCTCGGCCTCGTTGAAAAGTTAATTGAATGGTCATTACCTCATATCAAAAAAGTGATTCATGAAGGAGCAACAATTCATGAGTATGTGGAGGAAAAAATTTCAGTTGAACATGTAGGGATTGTGCCCAATTACCGTGATGAAGGTTATTTTTTTCTGCCTGACATAGCATCTTCCAAACTTAAATTATTTCAATTTGAAGTATCCATTTTTAAAAGCGCGGAGGATCAATACAGATCCCTGAAAACCCGCCATCTGAAATCCTTGCAGATTGGCCGTGCCAGGATGTCACCCAACAGTATCAAATTGCAACTGATACGTGAACAGAAGGAATTGCCCAACCCTGCAACCTATCATTTTGATACAGAACTGGATTTTTCATTTAAAGAAACCATTTTTCCTGTTGCCAAAAGAAAATTGATGCAAACGATATTTAATTAGTGCTTTGTCAACAGTATAATGACGAAGAAGCCCGCAAAGTTTTTCTCAATAAACCCTCTTAGCTTTGATAATGGTAGTTGATAAACCAGAGAAACTTTTCGCGGGTTTTTAATACCATTTACCCGGCATT
>SLKH01000050.1 GCA_007134665.1 Balneolaceae bacterium | reverse complement strand
TATTATATCGACCGTTATTCGAATACGGACACGCCGACCCAGGTGGAATTATGGACAACCCGAAACGGCGGAGAGAAATTAAGAAAGCTGGTTGATAACCAGTCTGTCAGTCAGTTTACAGAGCAGTTTCACTACTCGCCCCGTGAACTCTTCAGCTTTACAGCAGCCGATGGCCAGGGGCTGGATGGTTATTACATTAAACCCTTCGATTTCGATCCGGAAAACAGTTACCCCTTGATTTTAAACATCTACGGCGGGCCGAGTTCCCAGGGAGTCTATAACCAGTTTGAGACAAATGGTTGGAACCAGTACCTCGCACAGCTTGGATATATCGTGGTTAATGTCAATAACCGTGGAAGTGGCGGCTATGGTCGTGATTTTGAAAAGATCGTTTACAAAAATCTTGGCTACTGGGAAGCAAATGATATTGTGGAAACTGTTACCTATTTAGCTGAACAGTACGATTGGGTGGACGGAGAAAGAATGGCTATCCGCGGACATAGCTATGGAGGTTATTTGGCAGCTCTGACACCTGTATTGCATCCGGGTATTTTTAAAGTAAGCATCGTAGCTGCACCGGTAACTGACTGGAGACTCTATGATACAATCTACACTGAGCGGTATATGGGCCTGCTCGAAGAGAATGAAGAAGCCTATTTTGAAAGTTCCGTTATGGCGCATGCTGCCAACCTGGATGCAAAAATGCTTGTCGCTCACTCTTCAATGGATGAGAATGTACATATTCAAAATACCATGCAAATGATACGGGCATTTACAGATGAAGGAATTGATGTGGATTTACGTATCTATCCACCGGGCGCTCATGCTGTGGCATATAATTCGCAGAGCTATTTCTTGCTATATGAGACCTATACAAAGTACCTGAACCGTTATTTAAACCCTGATTCGAAAGTCTTGAGTCCAGAGTCGTCAGTCCAGTAGTCTTCGACATTCAGTGTTCGTAATTCCTGAACCCTGCACCTACTTGTTACCCATAAACCGCTTGTTAAATTCACTCTCCCCTTCAAATCTTCCGATGAGTATGATCTCCTGATTCAATTTCAGTTTGATTTTAGGATCAGGGTTCATGATCATCTCATCACCATCCTGAACAGCGATTACAGTACATCCCGTCTCTTGTCGAATATCAGATTCAATAAGACTCTTACCTGCCAGTTCTTCCGATACTTTTCTGTTAAAAATATTAAGCCCTTCTGCGAGCATCAATACATCCTGGCCTTCAAGAATGTTAAAGATCGTATTGGCTCCCATCGATGCATACGACATTACAAAATCTGCACCCGCACGGTGCAGTGTATTGATATTTTTCTCAAATGTTGCACGGCTAATTAGCTGCATTTTTGGCCGCAGTTCCCTGCAATAGATGGTCAGGTAGATATTAATATCATCGTCGTGAGTAGTAATCAGTGCTGTATGTGCTTCCTTGATTCCTGCTTTTTCCAGTACCGATCTATCTGCAGCATCGCCCAGAATATATTTTTCCGGATCCCTGATTCGTTCCGGATTTTTATCAATGATTCTGTAATCAATTTTTCTTTCACTCAATGATTTAGCGGCCGCCCGTCCAACCCTGCCGGCCCCGATAATGACAACCGGTTTATCTGAAACATGGTATATACTCAGGATTTCATCATATTTCCTGAGCTGTTCAACTGTACCGGCCAGTACAAGTACTGTCTTTTCATTGATAACCGTATCAGCCCGCGGCTGCTTGAATACACCTCTCTCCCAGATTCCGACTACATTAACTCCGATTTTTTCACGCAAACCGCTATCCTTCAGTTTTTTCCCAATCAATGGGGTCTCTTGTGCAGTTGCCTCACCGATAACCAGTGTGTCGATATGTCCGATGACGTGTACCCGGGCATTTCCTCCCAGAGTTCGTCTGGCAAGAGATTTTCCGAGCATCTGCCCCATCTGAATGACATGGGTTGCTCCAGCCATCTGCAGAATATCAACTGAATCAGGGGAAGCGGCAGTGGCAACTACCGGAATATTCTCATTATACTCTCTTACTGTAAATGTAATATTCGTATTTATTGTGTCACTTCCGGTTGCAACCACCATAATTGCATGCCTGATCCTGAGTTTTCCATAGGTATCGAGATCATCCGGAGCCCCATTTACTACATTATAACCAAGATCAGAATATTCAATGGCTTGCTGAAGGTCTTCTTCAAGTAGCACATACTTAACCTTGTAGGCTTCGAGTTTTCTGATTAAAGCACCTGTTACAGCATCCAGGTTTGTAATAACCACATGGCCTGACATATCTTCCGAAACTTCTTTTGGTGCACGTGCCTGGTTCATGGCTTGCATCCAGGGTGCATAGAAAAACTCTATAAAAGTAAATGGTAATAACACCAGCAAAAACATGACCCCGGAAAAAATTACAATCATGGAAAACAGCCGGCCAAGATCAGTAACAAAAACAATATCACCAAAACCGAGCGTGGTCATGGTTACGAGTGTCCAGTAAAAACCTGAGAGCCATGAGTGCTCACCACCCCTCCCTTCATAAATCATTATAAAATGAAACAGAATACTGAACAGGAGAAACATCGCAATCAATACTGCGATAAAAACCAATAATTTCCGAATATTGGTCTGTGTTCTTCTGCTGGCAAAAAAATATGCGAGTTGTGAGCTTATAAATTTCATGATAGACTTTATTATTGCGCACTAAGCTAATCAAACCGTTGAATAATGTCGATTCATTTTCCCTGAACTATAATTGAAGAGATATTTTATAAACATTTGCATCAAAAGCGGATCATATTGGAAATTCTATTGCTTAAATCCTTACATTGGAGTTTACAAAAAATCCGACGGCAAACATTTTCAATTTTCCAACTACGGTGATCAGATATTCTATCTGCCTGACTCTTTTATTTACCCTGCTATCCGACAATGTCATTGAGGCACAAACCTCGGGCAGACATGCCATACCCAATGTGTACCTGGATTGTCAGCGATGTAATTTCAATTACATCAGAACCAACATTGAGTTTGTCAATTACGTCAGGGACCAGGATGATGCCAATATCTATTTGCGCATTACTGATTCAAGAACATCAGGTGGACGGGAATACACCCTTCATTTCAGGGGAATTGAACCCTTTTCATCCCGTAATGATACACTCTACTACACCACCAGGGATACTGACAGCTCAGATGAAGAACGCTCCGGGCTGGTTCGATACATCAAAATTGGCCTTGTCCCTTTTGCAGCCAAAACTACTGCACTTGATAATCTGAATGTGTTTTATGATGCACCTGATGAGATTACAGATGAACCTGATGAGATTGTAGATCCCTGGAATGGATGGGTTTTTGATATCAATCTGCGAACATGGCTGAATGGACAAGAAACCGATCTCAATTTTGGATTACATACAGGTTTGTATGCGGAACGAATTACAGATCGGCTGAAAGTCCGAACCCGAATACGGGGAGACATTAATAGAAGGCGCATTGATTTGACCGATGAAACCGTAAATGTAGTACGGGACTGGGGAGAGTACTGGGGTTTGTATGCTTACAGCCTTGGAGATCATGCCGCCATCGGCTTATATACCCGGGTAAATTTTCACAGGCCCGGTAATATTAAATTGAATATTGAAGCCTCCCCTGCAATCGAATACAATTTTTTCCCATACGGTGAGTACCAGGAACGAAGATTTATCGTTCGGTATCGGATTACACCATCGTATAGAAATTATTATGAAGAAACCGTTTTCTTTCGGCATTCGGAACAACTGCTTCACCACCACTTGCATACAAGACTCCGGTACGACCAACCCTGGGGAAGAATTGATATGAGTATCAATGCCCTGAATTATTTTCATGACCTTGCTATTAACCGAATCGACTTTAACCCCTCACTCAATATTCGTATCAGGCGTGGACTCTCCGTGAGTCTTTCAGGCAGATATCGGATTATTAATGATCAACTTGCGACACCCGCAGGAGAAATCTCTGATCAAGACAGGCTTACCGGACAGATTTCACAGCCAACGTCTTTTGATTACAGTATATCGGTAGGACTTTCCTATACATTCGGATCAATTTATAATAATGTGGTAAACCCGAGGTTTTAGATCCATGGCTGGCATCAGTAACCCCTCATCTTGCCCCACCGCGGGGTGAAGAATCAAGGGTATCCATTGGTATGAGGACTGCCTATGATGAGGCTTTATTAAAAAGAGTCCCTTGATCAACGGGATCCTTCAGATCATCTCCAGAGGGGAGCTCATTGTGGCGCGTTCAGCGTTATAACGTGAGGGGTGTTCTGTGATATCGCCCCGATCTCACCAAAGTACACCAAATCCATCAACAAACCTTGCCACTGCCCCTCGTCCCAGCCCTTTGCCTCTCCCACTTTGGCTGCCTCGGGGCTTAAAAATGTGCGCCATCGTTAACCCCGGGTTGCACCGCCGGGTGCGGTTTACCCGGGGCTGTGATCTTATGTCCTTTCAGGACGGGATATCAGCCTATCCCGAAGGTGACAGACCTTGTTTTCAATAATTTTGAACGGCCTTGAATTTGCCGGCGGATTCAGGAAGTCGGCAGTTGTCGGGGTAACAGTAAGCATTCAGAGAAGGTCGATTATCGCGACACATGGTTTTATCCTGTGTGAGGTTCAAACACCTGAAATGGCCATATTAATTAATCTATCATCGGTATTGACTGAATACCGTGAATGCGGGGTGACAGAACAGAGGAATCCCGCTGGGATGGGGACTTTTTGTGATTAGGCTTTCCTGTATAGTGCCGGACAGGCAACTAGTGTCGATCAAGCCGCAATTCCAGCCCTTTCGATTCATCGGATGACGGGGAGTCATGCGATGAAGGTCCCTCATCCGACCACTTCCTGTGATCGGATGAGTCAGGGAACGGGCAACCTAACCCGGTAAGACCCTGATCCACAACTCCAGTATTGCCGATGAGACCTCAACTATAGAGGCTGTGAGGAAATTCAAGATCAAATATATCAGCCGTATACATTTGCCACGAAAGACACACGAATTTGAATAAAATCATACAGGTACTCTTCGTGAATCCTTGAGTCCTCATAGCTTCGTGGTGAATTTCACTAATTCTCAACAAGTGTTGATTCATTATTTTCTTACAACGTCTTGTGGGGTGTA
>SLKH01000153.1 GCA_007134665.1 Balneolaceae bacterium | reverse complement strand
TTATAATAATTGGCGGACACAGCCGGAGAAAAAAGTCCATATACTGCAGGAGTGGTTCTGTCCCATTCCCCAAAAAAAGGATTTAATAACGTATTGGTAGAATAACCTGCCCTGGTATCAACTGAAATAAATGTTTCCAGTTGTTGAGCATGTCCCATTTGTATGAGTGTTAAACTAAACATAAGCAAAACCCATCTGATCATAGATAAATCACAGCGTTTTTATTGCCAAAACCATCGTCTCTTTGAACTTCTGCAAACGGGTCAGTGACCCATTCTTCACCATTTTTGATGAACATATATCGTTGCTCACCTCTTGTTGCCTGGATCATACCAGTCCAAATGTGCTGACCGCCGGTGAGTTCACGGCTCAGTTCCACCGGTTCCCAGTCACTGAAATCTCCGGCAACAGACACATTTTCAGCTTCTTCATCGAAATAGACAAATCGTACCCAAACTGTTTCATCTTCATAAGTAACAAGCTGTGGTGATCTGTACTCTTCTGCCTGTGCAACCTGCAGATGATCCATAGTTTGAACTTCCGGTAGATAGTAGAAAGCTGCCATCACGATGATTGCAGTTATTGCAATCCATACGGGTTTGATTGTTACATTCTGCGGTGCCAGTGCCTGCTCAACAATTCTTTTTAATCGTTCAAAAACCGGAGTTTTCTCTAAAGAAATATTCTCAGCTGCGTCCAATTTATTTTTCTCTTCAATCCTTTGCATTACATCATCTGCAAAATTTTGAGGTATACCTAACTCTTCTGAATGATCGCTTTGCAATGTATAGTACATTGAACGTTCAAAACGAAGCATGTCACGTGCATCCCTGTCCTCCGCGATCTGATGAAGTGCTTCACTTTCTTCTTCCGGTGTAAGTTCACCGTCGATAAACTTTCGAAGCAATTCCATATTCCTTCTTTTTTCACTCATAATTACTCCTGTTGATTTTCCACAATACTCTTAAGCTCCTCCCTGGCCCGGTGTACTCTGACTTTCAGAGCACTTTCCGATACTCCAAGCTGGTCTGACATTACTTTATAACTCAACCCATCCCTGTATTTCATCAGTAACGGTTCTGAATACTCTTCCTTCAGTTTTCCAATTCCGCGAAATAAAAGGTCTAAACCCTGTTTTTTTTCAAGATTCTTGTGTGGATCTGATGATTCTATCATTACCGAATCTAAATAACCCTCTTCCATTTCACTGAACCTGCTATTGGATCTGCGTATGTTCTTTGCATAATCCCTGCAGTGATTCATACTGACTGAATATAGCCAGGATGAAAATTTCGAGTCATTCTGATAACTATCCAGTTTTTCAAATACCTTGACAAAAATCTGCTGTGCCAGCTCCTTAACTTCATCTGCATCCTTTTCAAATCCACGAACAATATGAAACACCATCGGACTGTAACGGTCTATAATAATTCTATACCGGTCTGTCTTGCCATTCCGAATATCTTCTATCAACCGGCCTTCTTCATCGTCTGTCCAGTTTTTCTTACTCATTCGCGCATATATTAAACACGTATTACCAGATCATTGATCTCTTTAGGTAAGACGATCCAAAAATAAAATGGTTACAATGTGTGTTAAAAAGTTTATTCATCACAGTTTAAGGCTAAATATCCGAAGAAATTGACTGTCGACTCACTCCACCTTTGACCAGTCACCTGATTAAGTTACAATTATCATCAATATTTTTTAAGTTAAAGACCAAATCGCTAATTTATCTTAATTAACTCATTATAAAGCGTTGACAACAAAAAATATTAAGTCAATTTACCGGAACCTCCCTAAGATTAAGAAGTCGCTGAAGGGAATGAGTGAAATTTTACTTGCTAACCTTGTCATGGTAGGAGAAATTCCTGCTCCAACTTTCAATGAAGAGCGCAGAGTACAATTTATACTTGACCGCTTCATGGAAGCCGGGCTCACTGAATGCTCTACAGATGAAGCCGGTAATGGAATCGGGGTGTTTCCCGGAACCGAAGGTGAACACAGTATATTGATAAATGCCCATGCAGATACTGTTTTCAATGAAAAAACAGATCATACCATGCAGGTAAACACGGACACCATCACTGGCCCCGGAGTAGCGGATAACAGCCTGGGAGCCGCCCTGCTGGCAACTATTCCATATATTTTTGAAAGAATCGGGATTAAATTAAAAAACAATCTTGTTTTGCTCGCAGGTACGAAAAGCCTGGGACGCGGAGATCTTGAAGGTATCCGTTTTTTTCTGGACAACAACAATTTTAACCTGAAATCTGCCATTTGCATTGAGGGTACTGAGCTCGGGAGATTAAGTTACAGTTCAATCGGGATGCTCCGCGGGGAAATTACGTGTAAAGTTCCTGAAACATATGACTGGACACGTTTCGGGGATGCAAGCGCCATTTTAACGTTGAATGAAGTGATCAACAAGATCAATGATATCCGCCTTCCTAAAAGGCCCCGAACGAGTATAGTGATGGGTTCTATCATTGGCGGAACAACTTTCAATACCATTGCCCTGGAGTCCACTCTTGGTTTCGAAGTACGGTCGGAATCACAGGAAGTCGTCGATGAAATCGGAGAACGAATCGAAGAAATTGGAATAGAAGTGTCATCAAAAATGGGTGATCATGTTAATGTTGACATTTTTGCACGTCGCAGTCCCGGTGGAATTGACTTTTCTGATCCGCTGACAAGATGTGCACGGAACGTTATGAATGAACTTGGGCTGGAACCGCGACTTGCCCCCAGTATATCAGAACTTTCTGCATTCATCGACAAAGAAATTCCGGCACTGACACTTGGCCTGACAACAGGCGATCATCTGCATGAAAAAAATGAAACCATAAAAATTGAACCTATGTACACCGGAATTACACAAATCATAGGAACAATACTTGCAATTGACGGAGGCTACTGTGGTTGATCTTCAAAAATGGATCGATTCCAATACTTACCATCACTCCCAATTTTGGGACCTGAAAGAACTTGTGAAAGCGAAAGAGAAACAAGGGCTGAAAATTTCTCTCTGCCTGCCAACTCTGAATGAAGAAAAGACGATCGGAAAAGAAGTGATCCTGTTCCGTTCAGAGCTGGTTAACCGTTACCCGCTCCTCGATGAGATTGCAGTAATCGATTCGGGCAGTGACGACAATACACTCGAGGTAGCCCGTAATTTTGGTGCAGATACTTACCTTGCAAGTGATATCCTGCCCGAACTTGAGCCGAAAAGGGGAAAAGGAGAAAACCTCTGGAAAGCGATTCATCAGCTTGAAGGTGACATCATCGTTTACGTAGATGCAGATATCAGTAATATTCATCCCCGCTTTGTCTACGGCCTGGTTGCACCACTGATCTATCGGGAAACTGTAAAATATGTCAAGGCATTTTATGACAGGCCACTTGCTTTTTCAGGCAATGTCAGGGCATCCGGAGGCGGGCGTGTAACGGAAATTCTTGTCCGCCCACTCTTCTCGCTGTTCTTTCCTGAACTGACAGCAATCATTCAACCGCTTTCAGGTGAATATGCCGTTCGGAGAGAAGTACTGGAACAAATCTATTTTCCAATCGGGTACGGAGTTGAAACTTCTCACCTGATTGATGTCCACCACAAATTCGGACTTGAAGCTTTTGCCCAGACAGATCTTGATAAAAGAGTTCATGAAAACAAACCGACTCAGGCACTTGGCAAAATGTCGTTTGGAATTCTTCAAACATTCATTAAACGGGCTAAAGCACTTGGCATAATTGATAAAGCAATGCATGAAACAATTCTCAGACAGTTCCAGGTACAGAGAGAACAATACAAACAGCTTAAGATCGAGATTATTGAGGATGAGCGTCCGCCAATGATTGAAATCGAAGAGTACAGAAAAAAGTTCAACAGGAAACTCCAGAAGAAGTAATATCAGGATGAATTCAGATATTGAGTTTCTGAAAGAACGGTTTCTAAAATTAGCCCGTCCACTTGAACTGGTCCCCACAGATACCAAACCGATTCTGAAGAAAATCGGGGGGATCCGTTTCATGATGTTTGATTTTTATGGCACATTGTTTATGTCAGGCGTTGGTGATATTGGGATCGATGAAGATTCCCGTAATATTGAAGCGTTTAGTGAAGCTCTCAAAGCATGTGGCCTTGAATCTGACAGGAAAACAGCAGAAGCAGGATTTACCCATTACGATCAAACAGTTGAAACTCACCAGAACAGGCTGATATCGGAAGGGTATGAAATACCGGAACCGGTCATAGAAGATGTCTGGCTGGATGTGCTTAATTCCCTGAGTGGTGAAGGATATATCAGTATAAAACCCGGCAAGCAACTTGCCCGGCAATTTTCAGTCGAGTTTGAAATCAGAATGAACCCGGTTTGGCCAATGCCAACCCTCGATCAAACTCTCGCATCCATCTCAGCTTCAGGATTTCAGCTTGGAATCATATCCAACTCACAATTCTATACGCCAATTGCATTTGAAGCATTGGCCGGCAGAACGTTAGATCAAATGGGATTTAACGATTCATTACTGCACTGGTCGTACGCCGAGAACCTGAAAAAACCTTCTCTTGATTTCTACAGGGAGTTTATACATAAACTTAAGGCTCATTTCCCTGATGCAGAACCCGGGGAAATTCTTTATACAGGTAATGATATGTTGAAAGATATCTACCCTGCAGCATCCCTGGGCATGAAAACAGCCCTCTTTGCCGGTGATCGGCGATCACTCAAATGGAGAAGAGATGACAGCAGGTGCAGAAATCTTGAGCCGGATCTCGTCATCACTGAATTAAAACAACTGCTGGATTGTGTGGTTGAGTTAAAAGCCTGATACCAGTATACGTTTACTATCATGGCCATTTATTGTATTTGAAACTCATTCAGAATAGAACTAATGCGCCTTGAAAATACTCATTATCCGAAATTTCGCTGTGAATTTGCCGGCGCCAACAGTCACCGATCAATGTATGGTGCAGATTTTGATAATTGAGATCTACTTAATTATTATATGAGACCCCTCATCCGGACACTACCCGTGATCGGATGAGTCGGGGTGGCAGCCATTGCCGATGAGATCCCTCCGCTCCGTCCCGACGGAAAAACGTTGTCGGGATGACAGGGGCATGGTTTTAAACCCGGCGTACCCGGTGCGGGGCTGGAATGATTCTTCCCGGTAA
>SLKH01000028.1 GCA_007134665.1 Balneolaceae bacterium | reverse complement strand
TGAGGCCATCCTGAAGCCTGTTACCTGCCCATTCGGCAGCGCCCCGAAGCCGTCCACCTATGGATGAAGCCGCCCTCCCCAAAAGAGACCTCTGTATCCGTTCCGATGAGCCTTGCTGAACAGTATGAGTCAGCTCATGGGCGATCAGATGTTTTCCCTCTTCAGAATCTGGTTTATACTGTCCGGCCCCAAAAAAGATGTCACTTCCGACGGTAAATGCTTTTGCTCCCAACTCCCTGCTCATACCCGCAGATTCCGAACCAGTATGAATTTTTACATCTCTGAAATCTGCACCTATCCGCCCTTCCATCTCATGTCGAAGTTCCGGTTTCATCTGTTTTCCAGTCCCTTTTTCCCGGTCAATTTTCCCGGCAAGGCCTGCTGATGCAAAACTTCCTTGTTTATCGGGTTGGAAACTATTATCAGCCAGGTGATTTCTTCCGGGTACCCCCATCATCTGCACCATTTCCTCCCGCTCAGTCTGTTCCGATTTCATGTTCATCGGTTCAGATTGATTCGGGGACATTTGTAATGGCCCTTCTGTGGCTGATGGTATCATCTGAATCTTGGGACTGCCTGACTTTTCCGTATTCATGACTTTGCTGTCAGCAACAGCATCCGCTTCCTGTTCATATTTATCATCCGGTCGGCCTATCTCAAGCCGGGGCTGATAAAATTGAGCATCTCTCCGGGGAGATTTTGTTTGCTCGGCAGTCTGTATGGGTGAAGCTGGCTGCATATCATCCCTCAGATTGTTCTTCTCTGTTTTTGGTATTCCCTCTTGATTCCGTCAATAAGATCATTATAACGGATCACCTTTTCTTTCCGCTCGAGAGCTCCGAGCATACTGTGTTGAATCACATTGATAATGGTTCCCCCCGGAATCTCATACTCAACTGCAATCTTTTTCAGGTCGATCTTCTCTTCCGGTGTAACAGAATCACCAAAACCCTTTTTCCACAATTCAAGCCGTTCATCGGGACCCGGAACAGAAAACTGGATCATCGTTTGCAATCGGCGTAAAAAAGCATTGTCGATATTATTTTTCAGGTTGGACGCCAATATTACAAGCCCGTCATAATCTTCAATTCGCTGTAAAAGGTATGAAACCTGCTGGTTGGCAAACCTGTCGTGGGCATCTTTTGCCTGCGTTCGATTTCCAAACAGGGCGTCTGCTTCATCAAAAAAGAGAATCCACTCTTTATTTTCAGCCCGGTCGAACAGGGAAGAGAGATTCTTTTCTGTCTCTCCGATATATTTCGATACCGTTTGTGAAAGATCGATTCGATACACATCCCTGCCTGTTTTTTTACCCAAAAGGGTGGCTGTAAGGGTCTTTCCGGTTCCCGGCGGGCCATGAAATAATGTTTTGTAACCCGGGTTCAGAAAACGGCCCATCCCCCACTCTTCCATCAGGGTTTCACGGTAAAGTATCCATGTTTCAATCTCTTTGAGTTGTTGCAGTACTTGAACCGGCAAAACCAAATCACCCCACTCCATTTTTGTTGTAAGAAGTTTGGCTGGAAACTCTGAACTGAAATGGGGTTTTTTCAGCTCACCTGTAGTAAATAAATCAAGAACTTCTTTTGAAAGCTGTAGAGCTCCGCTTAACCCCGGCTCATCCCTTTCCACCTCTTCAAGCCACAGGATTCTTTCACGGTAAAAGCGGTGACTGACATCAAACGCATTCTGAATAGAAAATCTCCGGCGCAGATCACTTCCGGCAAGAATAAACATCGCTGTTTCGCCTGTGGGAATAAATCCGATGTGGTGTTTTCCCTTTTTTCCGCCAAATTCTGTATACCCTTGATGGGTATGTTCATTTTTTGCCAGGAAAAGATCCAGGAGTTCCGGTTTGATGTGAGGAACAGCAGCCAGGATCAGGAGAAATCGTTCTTCAAAACCAAAATCTCTCTCCCTGATAAACCGGGCAAAAGTTGATTTACTTCCATTCAATTCGGGTGGAGTAATTTCATGAAGATCCTGAACAGCACCCGTTTTTCCGGCGTTTAAATCTGATCTTGCCTTAAGGATAGCCTGAAACCAGGCTAATTCAGCACCGATATCTTCAGCATTATGTTTAATTCTTGTCGTCACCACTCTGCCTGTATAAAAGTTTCACTCCAGGGCATCCTGAACATGGATAATCCCCAGGGAAGTTTATCAAGGAGTACATCAACTGCTTTTCTTTCAACAGTGATTTTCCAATTTTGCTGAGTTTCACACCGGATTATTCCATCCCTCTGTAAAAATGTAGTTTGTATCGAACCGGGTGAACTGTTTTTGAGTACCTGCCATTTTTCAATCACATTGATCAGTAAAATTTCGGCTTCATCTGTTTCTTCATTAATAATATCAATCCCCGGAATCACAGGTGTATCAAGTTCCATTCCACATAATATTTTATTTAATACAAGATCCTCTTCCGGGGTTTCTGATTCTCCGGTCACGAGATATTGCAACAGGTGTACCGCCCGCTGTTTTGATGCTTCATCAATGAACCGTTTCCCGTCGACCAACCCTGTTCTCCTGAAGAATGAAGGGATAAACGGGTATAAAAGTACCAGCCCGGAATTCCTGATTGCCATTCCGGCGGCTGTACCGGCCGATGGCATTATTCGTTTTTCCGCAGATTTCCCAGGACTTCCCGGTATTTGACTCCGTATTCGCTCAACGGGCCCATTAGACTGCTCAGATGATATCGGTGCAATTTCAGTTAATTCTACACTCATTTCCTGATCACCGGTGTTTTCCGATGAATCTGTTTCCGGTTTTTGCTTCCTGATAAACCGGGCCAACCCTTTCATCCAGTCTTTCGAAATCCTTTTCCCCGCACTGTCTTTGCGATAGTTTTTCTCAATTTTTCGAAATTCTTCCCTGATTTCACCTGGTGAATAATGACCCAAACCTCCCCCCCCGGCTAATTTTTGTAAAAATCTGCTGATAAGGTTTTCTACCGATGAACCTGATTTCCATGATGACTGAAGAGTGAACACAGTTTTCCAAACTTCATATCGAAACGATAAACTTTCAATGCTGCCAAACAACTTCTTGTTTCTATTCAGGGATATCAGTTGCAAAGCAAATTCCGAAGCACTCCGCACCTGGTCAGTATTCTTAACCACTGGGCGGCTCAATTGAACCAGGAGAGTTATAAGCGTTTTATCGGTTGATTGATGAATCAACCTTTTCAAACGATCAGTATATCTTATTTCTGATTGCAGAACTTTAACAGTTGATTCAGCTTCAGATTCAAGCAATTCTTCCAGCAAATTACGGAATCCCCCCGGCGGATTGCCTGCCATGGGCTGATCAAGGTAACCTGTTTTCAAAAATTGGACCAGGCGGGTAATTTTGGTAGCAGCCAACGACTCAAATTCAGCAACAGGTTCCTGCCGATGACCTCTCATTTTTTTATCACGAACTGCTAACATTGCAGATAATTCTTCCCTGATCGCTTTGATCAGGAGTGTGATTAATTTGTCTGGCAGATGCCTCTCCAGGTTCAACTCTGAAAATTCTCCAAGGTCAATTTCCAGCCGATCAATCCGAAGAACTTCATCCAGTGACACAAGCTGATCAAATCGTTCTTCCAGTTCAGGTGTAATTCTTTCTCTCATCAGCTGGCTGATTTTTTGCTGTACATCTTTACCGTTTACGGCAAGTCCACCGATTCCAATTTCAAATACCTGCCTGTGGATGATATGTTCCTGCTGCCTGCCGATCTGCTACCTCCCGAACCTGCCTGAGAGGTTATTTTTTACAGCTACACTCAGAAATTCGGATGAATCGTTTTGCCAGCGGGTTATCGTCTCGTTTAGTTTCAAGTCTGGCTGATCTGCAGTCAGTTTCGAAATTCCTTCAACGACTTTTTCCGTTGATGATGTAAAACCGCCGGGCTGAATGATGGACGCCCGGTCAAGATAAACGGTTGTCAGGTTGTCGAGAGCAGCCATATACTTTTCTTTCTCATCGGCATCACTTTCCTGAATCGCATGGACCAATTCCTCTTTCCTTTTCTCATATTCATTGTTCAGGCGAACGATACTGAGATCGGGAGTATTGGTAAACTCTCGGATTGTTTCCGCCGTTTTCTTAACCGGTGAATCATCACTCGTTTCTTCTATGGCAAGTTCAATCGCTTTCTTGTTCGCCTCAGTATATATCTCAGTATGATATCTGGCCGCTTCAATCGCAGCTTCTGAATCAATAGCCAGATCCAGGACATCATAATACTTGCCGAAGTCCACATCGACAATAATATCCAATTCGAGACTAAAATCGACTCGCTTACTGCCAGGCTGCGCATCAATGGGTACACTCTGAGATTTAAACCCTGCAAATGAAGCTCTCAATGTCTGATTTCCTATTGGCACATCCTGAAATCTGTAATTGCCTTTTGTATCCGTTACAGTTCCCAATTGCTCCCCAACAATAATTACATTTGCACCAACAATTGGCCTGTTGTCTCCATAACCCTCGGTAACTCGTCCGTGAACGATTGCCGGCTGCTGCTCCTGCTCACGGAATAATGGAATAAAGATTGTTATTTGATCTCTGTCAACTTCTTCGCCTTTCAGGTCAAGAATCCGGTATTCAAACTCGTCAATTAAAAAACTATTCCTTGTGCTTTCTTTGGCTTCATTTACCGCCTTAAGATCCACCTGGTATATCAGGATCGTTTTGGTTTTTGATGAATCCGGCTCATATATATCCTGCCTGTAATCGACAACTCCATATTTCGGTTCTCCGATTGCACCCGGCTCAAACAAATCCGGGTCAAACAGGTTGTTCAACAATTGAATTTCTACATTTCTGTATTCAACACTCTCCTGAATATTTTCCGGCATCGCTACTGCTGCCAATGGCGGAGCAAACGGCCTGAGCTTTTCCTCTTCTGCTTCCGGATCGTTACACTCATCACAACAAATAAACGGAAGGGTAAAATCAGCAACCACTTTGTGCTGAAAACCCTGAATCAATTCGTTGTATTTTTCCGGTTCATCAATTTTGATCCCGGATGGGAAAATATCCGTGCCTTCAGTTACTGAATGATCGAATTTATGGCTGGTTTGATATGCCAAAACAAATGTTTGACCCGAAGCCACACCGGCTTTGTGTTCAAGGCCGGGATTCTTCTTCCTGAAATCCGAAACCCTGAATGTTTCTCTCCAGGCATCCCTTCGGCGTT
>SLKH01000276.1 GCA_007134665.1 Balneolaceae bacterium | reverse complement strand
TGCTTGCTGAGGCTTCTTACCCAAAGCTGGTGTGATGCCTGTCCAGTGAAACCAGTTTTTCCCTTCAAAAATGCGATCCCAATCGGCCAGGGAGCCATCCATATCATTCACGGCCGAACCTGCCCGGTCATAGATCACTTTTGACGGGCGCTGACTGGCTCCGGTTTCCAGGAAATAGACTCCCAGTCGGTCACCTCCGCGCAGTATGTAATCAGTATTCACACCATACCTTCTCAGTGATTGAAGAGCCATCTCCCCTATTTCATGCTTTGGGAAACGGCTTACAAAAAATGATTCTTCACCAAAATTAGCCAGTGCAACTGCAACATTAGCTTCTCCTCCACCGAATGTGATCTTAAAATGATCCGATTGCAAAAACCTTGAAAAACCCGGAGTTGACAATCTGAGCATAAATTCTCCGAATGTTACTATCTTCGACATAATATCAAACCCCTTTTAAGTTGTTGATTATGATTTCAGCATTCTTTCGTATCTGATCGTAATCTTCTTCTGCCAGTGCTTTTTTATCGACGAGCGAACTTCCTACACCTACGGCACAGGCTCCTGCTTCAATCCATTCATTGGCATTGGTCAGTGAAACGCCCCCGGTTGGCATCAGCTTCAGGTGTGGCAACGGGGCTTTCACTGCCTTAAAGAAGGGCATACCTACAATATTGGCAGGAAACACTTTGACAACATCAGCTCCCGCTTCCCAGGCTTTTTGGATTTCAGTCGGTGTAAATGCACCCGGAAGAACCGCTTTGTCCAATTTATTTGCCTCATCCAGTACTTCATCTTTGACGATCGGGCTGACGATAAATTCCGCACCGGCATCAACGGTTTTTTTTACTGATTCACGGTCAATCACCGATCCGGCTCCGATTACCATATCCGAAGGCGCCTGTCTTGCAGCTTTTTCAATCAGTTCAAGAGCTTTCGGAACCGTCATGGTTACTTCCAGGACCTTAATCCCGCCTTCAATCAGAGCTTCAAAAATAGGTTCAAACTGCTCCGGTTTTGGAAATCTGAGCACAGCAACCGCTTTGTGCCTTTCAATTAGTTCAACTGTTTTTTTTCTGGTCATATTTTTTTAATTAGACTTTCAAGCATTTATCCATCACCGCAATATATAAATCAATCGTACAGTTTACACCTTGTATTCCATGCAGTTACTGCAAGCAGGCTGATTATCAAAACCTGCATTAAATCGTCATTGCAGTAAAACCGCCATCTACCGGTACAACCGATCCCGTAACAAACGAAGATGCCTTTTCTGATGCCAGCCATATAATGACTCCTGCCAATTCATCAGCTTCTCCATATCGGTTCATCGGAGTATGGCCGAAAATTGCTTTTCTCCTTTCCTCCGTCAGTATCTTTCGGTTTTGTTCAGCCGGAAAAAATCCCGGCATAACCGCATTAACCCTGATGTTATGCGGAGCCCACTCCCGGGCCATAAATTTCGTCATATTGTTCATACCGGCTTTGGATATACTGTATGTCATTACCTTCGAAAGCGGAATTTCAGATGAAGCTGAGGAAATATTAATTATACTGCCACCTTCACCCTGGCGAATCATTTGAGCGGCAGTTATCCGGCTCGAATAAAATGCTCCTTTCAAATTAATATCCATGATCTGATTCCACTCATCTTCGGTTATCTCCATTACAGAAGTTGTGGAATTAATCCCCGGTGCGTTAATGAGAATATCAACCCGGCCCCACTGATCAATTACATTCTGAATTCCCTGTTTTAAAGACTCTTCATTTTTAGCATCGGCCTGGCAGACCATTCCATCACCACCCTCTTCTTTTATTTTCTGTACGTGTTCTTCTGCTCCATCACGATTACCGCTGTAGAAAACTGCTGTTTTAGCTCCGGCTTTTCCAAGAGCAACTGACATCTCACCTCCTAAAACTCCACTTCCACCTATTACCATTGCAACTTTACCTTCCAGTGAAAAGAGGCCGTTCAAATAACTCATTATTTACATTTATTAATTAATATTAGTGTCTGTTATATTTCCAATGGCAGATTTAACCAGCCAGATTATTTCTGTGGCTGGTTAAATAATTCTTCTTATTTCAAGTGAAAGAGCATAAGAATTCAGCACTGAAATCTTGCGGAATTCTGTTATCTTTCTGCAAGACTTTACCGGTTAAGTACCGGATTGTATAATAAACAAGTAACTGTAAACGGTCAAGGATTTAACAAAATTCAAAAGGCTTTAATAATCCGTAATTATGGACAATTCAATGATTAAACTGGAAGAGACCTGGAGATGGTATGGTGATAACGATTCAATTACTTTACAGGACATCATTCAGGCCGGAGCAACTGGAATCGTAACTGCACTTCATCATCTTCCGACCGGGGAGGCCTGGAGCGTAAATGAGATTACAAAAAGGAAACAGCAGATTGAAAATTCGGGATTAAGGTGGTCGGTGGTTGAAAGTATTCCTGTTCATGAAGACATCAAGCGGCAGACCGGTAACTACAAAACGTACATTGAGAACTATAAAACAAGTATTAAAAACCTTGGCTCATGCGGCATTAATACTGTTTGCTATAACTTTATGCCTGTCTTAGACTGGTCACGAACGGATCTGGACTATATTGTAAAAGATCAATCAACTGCTCTCCGGTTTGATGAAATCGCGTATGCTGCATTCGACCTTTTTATTCTTCAGCGTCAAAATGCAGAGTCAGAGTACTCTGATGAAATCATTCAAAAAGCCGAGTCGTATTACAAGAATCTTGACGATCAAAAAACAGATGACCTGGAAAAGACCATTCTTGCAGGCTTACCCGGATCAGAAGAGGGATACACACTTGATGAATTTAAAGAGATTCTCGGGAGCTATAACGGTATTTCTGCCCGGAGCCTGCAAAATCATCTGTTCCATTTCATCAGTGAAATCTTACCGGCAGCAGAAGAGTCAGGGGTCCGGATGGCTATTCATCCTGATGACCCGCCTTTCCCGTTATTCGGCCTGCCACGGGTTGTGAGTACTGAACAGGGCGCAAAAGAACTGATAGAATCCTACGACTCAGAATTTAACGGACTCACTTTCTGTACAGGTTCATATGGCGCCAGAAGCGACAACGACCTGCCAGGAATGGTTCAGCGGTTAGGACACAGAATCAATTTTATTCATCTCAGAAGTGTAGAGCGTGAAAACGGACGGTCTTTCCATGAAGCCAATCACCTGGAAGGGAGTATGGACATGGCTGCTGTAATGAGAGCACTCATAAATGAGCAGTTTCGAAGAAAAAAAGAAGGACGCACAGATACCAATATACCCATGCGACCGGATCACGGCCATAGAATGCTCGATGACATGAAGAAAGAATCAGCACCCGGTTACTCCTGTATCGGCCGGCTGCGGGGCCTTGCAGAACTCAGAGGCCTTGAACTGGGAATCAGACATACACTCGAAAACCAATAACTTCAGGAATATGAAGGCTTCCTCACCGATCATCTTAATCACACTATCAGCAGTAATATTGACTATTGGTTGCAGTGAGTACGATGCCGAACAGGGACCAATGGATGAAACAGCCGTCATGGTTGCCCGGCTCGACAGTATTGCCAATAATGTGGATCCGATGCTAAATGAGTTTGCCGGTCGTGCCCGGGTTAATTACCTGAAAAATATTCCTGTCCCGAATTCAACTGAGGAGCGGTTAACCTACCTGGGCACCCTTGCACAGGAAATGATCTATGCCGGTGATACTGAGGAAGCCATCGATATCCTCGAAGGCCTCAGGCAGCAACTTGAAGATAGCAACCAACAGATACAGCAACGATTTACAGAGAATGTACTCGATCTGCTTGCCCTTGCATATCTCCGGCTTGGAGAACAGCAAAACTGCATTTTGAACCATTCTGCTGAATCATGCCTTTTTCCAATCCGCGGTGAAGGTATTCATACACTGACTACAGGTTCGGAGATGGCTATAGGATATTATGAAGAACTCTTAACTGAATGGCGCCAGGATGACCTGGAATTAATCTGGCTGCTTAACATCGCCTATATGACACTCGGAAAACACCCTCAGGAAGTTCCTGGTGAATGGTTAATTCCGGCTGAACACTTTGAAGAAAACCTCTCCTTTAGCCGTTTTCATGATATTGCTCCGCAGACAGGCCTGGCGGATGATATGGCACTTTCCGGAGGCAGTGTAACCGAAGACTTCAACGGAAACGGATTCATCGATATCATGGCCTCTTCCTGGGGATTGTCCGATCAGTTGCAGTATTTTGAGAATACAGGTGAAGGTACTTTCGTAGAAAAAACAGAGGACGCAGGATTAACCGGTATAACCGGTGGTTTGAACCTTATTCATGCTGATTACAACAACAATGGATATCCCGATGTATTCGTACTCAGAGGTGCCTGGCTTGGTGAGGCAGGACATCATCCAAACTCTTTACTCCGGAACAATGGAGACGGAACGTTTTCTGATGTTACCGAAAGTGCAGGTATCTTAAGCTTTCGTCCTACACAGACTGCTGTATGGGCTGATTTCAACAACAATGGGTGGCTTGACCTGTTCATTGGTAACGAATCGACTCCTCAGGACCCTCATCCATCAGAGTTATACATGAATAACCAGGATGGCACGTTTACAAATGTAACACTTCAGGCAGGAGTATCTGTCAACCGGTATATCAAAGGAGTGACTGCAGGTGATTTCAATAACAATGGATTTCAGGATCTCTATATTTCTGTTTTAGACGGACCCAATATCCTGCTACAAAACAACGGCCCGAATAACCGGGGAGTTCCGCTATTTCTGAATGTCAGCGAGCGTGCAGGAGTGACCGAACCCTACACGAGCTTCCCAACATGGTTTTGGGATTACAATAACAACGGATGGCTGGATATCTTTGTATCGGGTTATGATGTTTCCAATGCGGATGTGGCCAAAGAGTACCTTGGACTGCCCGTCGAGGCTGAAATGCCACGTTTGTATAGAAACAACGGGGATGGAACATTTACAGATGTAACTATTGAAACCGGCATCAGCAAAGTGATGTATACGATGGGTTCCAATTTTGGCGACCTGGATAACGACGGATATCTCGATTTTTATGTCGGAACCGGTGACCCCGATATGAGAGCTCTCATGCCAAACAGGATGTTCCGAAATGTGAATGGTACCCATTTCCAAGAAGTGACTGCATCCGGT
>SLKH01000025.1 GCA_007134665.1 Balneolaceae bacterium | reverse complement strand
TTTTTCATGACCATTGCTTTTTCATTTTTCGTTAACTGTTAAAGAGTTTATTTAACAAAATGAATATGAGATGACCAAGTTAACAACTATCGAATTGATCATTATAAAAAATCAAAGAAACTTATATCATAAACTTTCCTGCAGCAAATGCGGGAACTCTTTTTTGAACTTTGCAACTTTCGGTGCAATGACAACAGAACAGTAACCGGCATTCGGGTTGTTATTAAAATAATTTTGATGGTAATCTTCTGCTACGAAGTAATTTATTAAAGGTGAGATTTCCGTTACAATCGGGTTTGCCCAAAGATCGGATTCGTCGGTTTTTTTCAGGGATTTTTCGGCAATCACTTTTTGCTCCTCATTGTGATAAAATATTGCAGACCGATATTGCGGCCCTACATCGGCACCCTGGCGGTTTAGTGTTGTCGGGTCATGAGTATGCCAAAAAACCTCCAGTAATTCTTCAAAGCTGATGATTTCCGGATCAAACAATACACGTACCACCTCTGCATGGCCGGTTCTGCCTGAAGTTACTTCACTGTAAGTAGGATTTTCAACATGTCCGCCCGAATACCCGGATTCAACAGCCTCCACTCCATTCACCCTTTGATAGATTGCCTCGACACACCAAAAACAGCCTGCGCCAAATGTTGCCTGTTCATATTGATCAGAATCCGGGCTTTCAGAATTTATCATTGAAAATAGTAATATGGCGGTTAAAAATAATTGCATGAACATATTCGTAAAATAAAGTCATTTTCCATACAACTTTAAATAACTCAGAAAAGTGCCCCGAAACCAGATAAATTTTAATTTACCACTTCATGAGGAAGGAAGAGTATACTGATCTGCCCGACAAGAATATGAAACTATGGATTCACTAAACTCCATTCAGCCGGTGATGATTACCCTTGAGCATGCTCAGCACCATCAGAAATTTTTCTTTTGATTTAATAAACACTGACGTTGAGGTTGGAATTACAAATCCCGAACCTTCAGTAAACCTGTATAGATTCCCCTCAATTTCCAATTGAGTTTTACCTTCAAGAATTTGCACAAAAGTATTCACATCAGTTTTCCTGAAAATAATATCATTATCAATTTCTTCTGTTCGTATTGTGATGTTACCCGGGCATTTTTCAATAGTGGTTTTTTTCAGATAAGCTCCGGTTTCATTGGGGAAATACTCAATTAGATTGATACAAATATCTCTGTTTTCTTCCAGTTTCATCGTTTATCCTGATTGTATTAAATGGATATAAAGTGATCATAACTCTTTCCCATCTTATCATACTTTTGAACAGGGCAATCGTGTAATTGTTCCCCTAACAGGTTCGACAGCATCCACTTTCAGGCTTTTGGCTGATTATCCAGTTTTAATTCTTCCAGTAATTCCTGCTCCATCTCAATGAGTTTTTTGTACTCTGCCATCGATTCATGATCAAAACTGGCATCGGGCACCTGCTGCTCCAGAATTGCTTTAAAGTTATTGAAACCACGCATCAGCCGGCTCACTTTTATTTTCTCACCATTGACACCTTTCAAAATAAAGTTTCCTGATTTTGCAGAGAACCTGACTTTTTCCAGTCTCGCCCAGTCGATTACAGTTCTTCTCCCAAGCCATTTGCTCTGTTGAATGTATCTCTGATTAACAATCAAACGGTTGTGGAAGTACCCAAAAATAAACCAGATTCCTGCCACGATAAAGATAACCCCCATCAGGAAAACCGTGATACCTGCTTCAATACCGTTTTCAAATAGAAATGTTACACCAAGCAAACCAAGGCCCATCAACAATGAGACTACTCCAAGCCAGAACATATTGCTGCTATACCGCAAAATCATACTGCCATCAGCCGTCAATTCAGCAGGTTTATCTGACGACATCCACCAGCTACGGAGTGAATAAGCACCTGCAAGAATGGATATAATGAATAATATCAGCTCAAGAATAAACATAAGCCTGATATGTTTGCTTTACTGATTCTGTGTTCCTAAGTATAACTTTAAGTCACACTTAAATGTTCACTTATTTATCTGTCAAACTCAAGTGAAAAGGCACGAATCACCGATCATATCATTTTTATCCCGAACAATAATTTCTCTTTCCTTTTAGATTCGACCCAAAATACATTTCCCGCTAACTCACCAGGTTTAAACCCAAAATTGTAATTTGGAACTAAGATCCCAACGCGATCGTCGGGTCCCGAAAGGCAAAAAGGCCTGACGATTTTTTTAGGTTAAAATCCGCTAACTGCGTAATTGGAACGCCGGATGAATCCGGAGTGAAAGAATCATGGCAACTGTAGTTGAGATCACAGCAGCAATGAATAACTGAATCATCGGCATGCTTATGTCGATCAGCCAGCCGACTATAAACGGGCTGATTGATGTACTTACTACCATAAAAGATGAGAAAAGACTTCTGACTGTCCCGATCATTGAGGTACCATAGAGCTCTGCCCATAACGCCGATTTGATGTTACCGCCAACTCCAAAAGTAATTCCAAAAAATGCCATATACACAAATGCAGCCCAGTTACCATTAAAAAAGATTGGGATTGAGAGGCCGATTATCATCGGGATCAGGAAGAAGGGGAACAGGGATTGTGCCGAAAACCGGTCGATGGCTGGCCCTGCAATTAATGAACCGAGAATTCGGGCAATTGCAAACCCGATGAAAGCCGTTGCAATCAGGCCGGCAGTCCATCCCAGGTCGGATGCAATACTTACCTGGTATAGAAAAAGTCCGGTTGCCCAGAATGGCGGCATCAGGACAGCCGGAATCAGGTAATAAAACCGGTTATCGTTAAACAATAATGCGTAATTTTCCTTTGCACTTGATTGAGTTTCTTCACCACTCTGCGGGTGGATCTTTCCTTCTTTCTTCCGGCCGATCAATACATATAAAATCGGCATTAATACCAGCCCAATAATCAAAGCGATAATTCCCCAGGCAACCCTCCAGTGCATGACCATTAACGCAGATGCGATGATAACCGGCAATATCGCTTCACCGATCGGATAACCAAGACTTGATATACTCAAAGCCTTTCCGCGCTGTTTATCATAAAAACGGGCCATTGCAGTCTGTGCAGTATGACTGCTTAAACCCTGGCCCGAAAGCCTGAGAAATATCAATCCGATAAAAAGAACAGCAACGTGCCACGAAACCATAACAATCAGGCTGGCCATCAGCAATCCGGCCGCAACACAGAAACTATACCATCGCAGCGGCACCCTGTCTATAAACTGTCCAAGCCATGGCAGTGCAAAAGCACTGAAAAGTGTAGCTGCAGAATACATGGTACCGAACCCTGCATTTGATAATACAAATGCCTCCAGGAAAAAGGGTACAAAGAGTGAGATCAAAAACGTCTGTCCAAAACTGGAAAAGAAAGTCATCGATATACCAAAAGAGAGAAGCCGCTTCTCTTTCAGTACAAAGGTTATATATGTCATTTTGAAATTTAGGGTATTAGCCGTTTTATAAAAGACCTGTAAATTACGACTTTATGTTGATGAATTGAACCTGTTTTAACAATTAACATGCAAAGCGCTTACAACATTGGTCACACTTAATTATGGATGGATTCGTGATGTTTCAAATTAAAATGAGCTTTATTGAAATGATTCATTTTTAAAAAATGACCGTTACAATTATCCCTATTATTGGATGTTTATATACTTTTTTAAAACTTACTTTATATGACTGTGAGAAAGTATTTAATTGCGATTATTACCCTGTTATTGACCGGTTGCAGCAATGAGTTTGAACCCGGGCCAGCGCCGGTTCCGGAAAATTATACAGAACAGATAAACGAATGGAAGGAATACCGGGTCAGCCGGTTAACCGAACCCACCGGATGGCTTCGCCTCGCTGACCTGATCTGGCTTGACGAAGGTGAAAACAGTTTCGGCAGCAGCCCGGATATGGATATCCGATTCCCTGAAGGGAGTATACCCGATCAAGCCGGAACATTTATCCTGACAGAGAACCGTGTTGAGATGATTGTCAATGATGGGATCACCATTACACATGATGGTGAACCTGTGAGTTCTATGGTGATTTTTGATGGAGAGAATCGTCCGGAAATTGAACACCAGGATCTGATTTGGTTCGTAGATACCCGCGGAAATCAGCACGGTATCCGGATCTATAACCAGGATACCCCGGAAGCCGATGCCTTCGGGGGGTTTCCCTTCTACCCGCTTCAGCCGGAATGGCATCTCAAAGCCCGGTTTATTCCCTGGGCGGATGAGCGTGCAATTCCGATTGTCAACGTCCTGGGGGACACCATCGAACGTGAATCCCCGGGGCGGGTTGAGTTTATGATTGATGGAGAACTCTATACTCTCGATGCATTCGAATCTGCGAGCGGGCTATTTCTCATGTTTACCGACCTGACCGGGCGAACCGAAACCTACCAGGCAGGCAGGTATATGATTATCGAGCACCCGGATGAAGAGGGTAACACTGTTATCGACTTTAACAAAGCCTATAACCCACCATGTGCATTCAGTAAACTTACCACCTGTCAGCTCCCGCCACCTCAAAACCGTCTTAATGTTGAAATTCCCGCAGGTGAAAAACGGCCCGTCGGGTGGGAAGGCCTTACAATGGATGAAATAGAGGGCAGAAGATAGAATTTTTAATTTGTCTGAAACTCGTTGGCAAATTCTCATGCTAAAGCCTGATTTTATATTTGGTTTTTAAAATTAAAAATGGCTTTTCCGGAAATTATACCGAAAAAGCCTTTGAACCCAAAAAAGTCGTTAGACCTTTTTTGCCCTCCGGATCCCGACGTGGTCGTCGGGATCATTGTTACAATTTTGGGTTTAATTAATCAGAATCGGCTGTAAACGGGAAGGATTAATTTATGCGGTAAATCTCTTCAGGCTGATAATGATTCATAACTTCCTGGTAATCAGAATAATCCAGGTCACTATTAACTGAATTTGCTTCGATTTGGAACAGGTGTACTGCCTCGTACTCTTCACCATCACCATCATACAAAACAATATCCAGTCTCAGTGAGCTAATCCAGTCAGCCCATCGATGAAATACCCTGTATTCACTTGCCCCATTAACACCTGGCCCGGGTACATGCATAATCAAACCGGTTTCTCTGACCAAATAAACCTGCCAGACACTTTCTGTCACTTCTTCTTCACTATTCACATCATCAATGTAATACGTTGCCCGGAT
>SLKH01000253.1 GCA_007134665.1 Balneolaceae bacterium | reverse complement strand
TTTCTGGCAGTTGACGGTGGAGTAATGGACAACGAACCGCTTGAACTCGCAAGACAAAGGCTGGCAGGAAAAAATGGGTTTAATGCCCGATCTCCTCATGAATCGAGACGGGCCGTACTCATGATCGACCCGTTTCCGGCTGAAAATACTGCTGATCATATTGAAGAAGAGAGCCAGGACGATCTGCTTTCGGTTTTCAAAACCTTGTTCGGCAGCCTTCTTACCCAGGCCCGGTTTAAACCGGATGAGCTGATGCTTGCACACTCATCACATGTTTACAGCCGATACCTGATTGCTCCAACCCGGCGGGAGCGAAACGGTGATATGGCACAGTATCCGATTGCGTCAGGTACACTTGGTGGGTTTGGTGGATTTTTGTCTGAAAAATTCAGAATGCACGATTTCCAGCTTGGCCGAAGAAACTGTCAGCAATTTTTACGCAGATATTTTGCAATTCCGGTTCAATCCTGCCACAAAAACCCGGTATTCAAACATTATCCAGATGAAGAATTAAACCGGCATTCATTTGAAAGGGATGGTGTTTCCTATTTCCCTGTTATTCCGCTTGTCGGAACTGCTCAACAGGAAGCATTCCCCCTCATTTGGAATACTTTACGGCTCAATAATCAGGACATCAGCGATTTGAGAAACAGAGTTGAAGCACGAACTGAAATTGTGAGCAGAAAATTACTTGATCAATACATGGATGGTGGTTTTTCAAAAACCATGGCCAGATTGATCGTTCGCTTTAAACGCAAATCTATCGTGGACAACATTATGGATGCTATCGAAAAAGAACTCCGGGAATTCAAACTCAGGGTGTAACCAATGAAAGTTTCTGTCACAATAAAATGCGTTTCATGTACTATCCTGCCAGCACTCATATTGATTTTAACCGGGTGCAGGCCCGGAATATCATTATTCAGTGAGCAAGCTTATCAGCAGGCTGTAACCCTGAAGGCCACCTCTCTTCGTTTTATGGATCATGCAGTGGAACCGTATGAAGAGCATGCTGTGGAAGCAGAGAACCTGCTTTTCGAAATTGAAAAAGCGTATGAATATGCCAGGGGGCGCCCTGACAATGAATTGAGTACCCGGCAATGGGAAATACTCAAAGATCCTGACCGTAATTTGCTCGGTGGCTTCATCCATCGATGGCAGGATCAGGGTACTCTATCTCCTGTTTTTGTCAGAGAGGCCAAAGGAGTGATCAGTGATGCATTCGATACCATTATCGGGCTTGAAAGCGGCAAAATAAAACCTTCGGAGGTTCCATGAGCATATTCGACTTTAACATGTTTCTTGATAATCTGAAAGATGAACTGGGAACTCTTGCTTCCGAAGTTGGAACCGATATCAGGGATGAACTGATTAAAGACGGGCTCCAGTTTGTTCATAAAACACGTGATGACCTGCAATCATGGTCTGAACAACTGTTAACAGGGGAACTGTCAAAAGATGATTTTGAATGGCTTATCAAAAGCAAAAAAGATCTTGCTGAAATGCATGCCCTGAAACAAAAAGGCCTGGCACAAGCCCGAATCGACCGGTTTAAGACAGCATTAGTGCAAACAGTTATCGGGTCTGTCACAAAAATGATTCCATAACTTTGTTTTATACCTGATTCATTTCACCAAAAAAACATTCAAAATGTCATCTCACATCGGGTAAATCTTCGATAATTCCATCTTATCGTTTATTTTGACGATATATTGACTATATCGGTAAAATAACCGATACTTGATCATGCTTTCTGTATTAACCGGCGATATTGTCCATTCAAGCACTCATGAGAATCCTGCCGATTGGCTGGATCCGTTGAAAAACCTATTCCAAAAAACCGGGAAAACTCCCGAAACCTGGGAATTTTACAGGGGAGACAGTTTCCAGATCGAAGTGAATCCAACGGATTCACTTAAACTGGCCTTGCAGATCAAAGCCATCGTCAAACAGGTAGACGGGCTTGATGTGAGAGTCGCCATCGGAATCGGGCAGAAGAGTTTTGATTCACCGAGAGTCAGCGAATCAACCGGAGATGCGTTTGTCCGGTCAGGCCGTTTACTCGAATGGCTGAAAAAAAAGAACATGACCATGGCGGTAAAATCTCATGATCCGTTATTTGATGAAGAGATCAATATGATGTTCAAACTTGCACTGATTACCATCAATTCCTGGAGTATAAACAGTGCGGAAACTGCCGGAATCATGTTATCGAATCCGGATCTTCCACAGAAGAAGATCAGCAAGCGTCTGCAGATTGCCCAGTCTTCTGTTAGTGAACGTATCCGCAGAGGTGCTCTGTATGAAATTCTGGAGCTCGAATCCTATTACCGAAAAAGAATACAAAGGTTAACTCCTGAATTATGATACTACTGACAAAATGGATATTGGCGCATCTGATCGGTGATTTTTTCATGCAGCCCCGGAAATGGATCGAACAGAAAGAGAAAAAAACCTGGAAAGCGCCCTATCTCTACCTGCATCTTGCCGTACATCTGGTGCTGCTGATCATCCTTACCGGCGATCCCGGTTTATGGTATGCTGTAGCCATCATCGTGGTTTCCCATTGGATCATTGACGGGCTCAAACTTCAGCTTCAGCATGAAAATACGAGGGGGCTATGGTTCTTTATTGATCAAATATTACATCTGCTGGTGATAGTGATTACCTGGGCCTGGATTGTGCAACCCGATATAAATATCCATTCAGCCTGGCCACTGGAGTACTGGCTTATTCTGACGGCAGCACTTTTTCTGACGTATCCGACCTCTTATTTTATTCAGCATTTGATGTTGCGGTGGTCTGGTGATATTAAAGAGGCCCAATCGGAATCACTTCACGATGCAGGAAAGTTTATTGGTATCCTGGAACGCCTGTTCATTTTTATTTCTGTACTTGCAGGATATTGGCAAACCGTTGGTTTTCTGCTGGCAGCCAAATCGGTCTTCAGGTTTGGTGACCTGACCAGGGCCAAAGACCGTAAACTGACCGAATACATATTGATTGGTACTCTGATCAGTTTTGGAATTGCCCTCGCAATAGCAATGTGGATTACGATTATACAAGGCTAAAGCAAGATTTCATCATCCGGTCAAAACTAACCTGATTGTGATTCACTGATGGTACTGTCACTAATCAATTCGATGTTCACCCCTCTGTTATTATGGCCCAGATCTTTCCTGATTTCAAGCAATACATTTGTAGCCTGCCTGTAAATTTTATCATCCCCCTTTTCAAGCATACTAAGCAGCCGTCCATATTCATTTAAAACGTCATCCCCGGCCCACAGTATCATTTGTCTGTTCATCCGGATTAGTTCGGAATCAAAATTTTCAGAACTGTTTTTAAGCAGGTCATAAGTACTTACATACCTTGAATAAAGTTCTGCTTTCATAGGGTGTATCTTTTTGTCACCTTTTTGAATAGACGACCGGATTGCTGTTGCAATAATCAGGGAACTCATCAAAACCACGAGAGAGCTGACAGTTACAATGGCTGTCTCTCTTGCATCAAAAAATTCAAATTGATTTATGACAAATGTTACACCCAGATAAAATGCCCAAATCACCAAAAACATGAGCACCAAAGAAGCCAAAACCAGCAGAAAGTTGGTAAACTGTTTCATATTATCTCATCTCCAGGTCGAAAATTACTTCTGCCAAAGTAATTCATAAACTTTAATGGAACACTAAACGAGAATGAATGTAGCCATACTATTAATCAGAATCATAAAAAAATAACCCGGAACCTTCTAAGGTTCCAGGTTTGAATGTCTTAATTATACGTTTATACTTCCACAACTTCCGGGCCCGCTTCTATTGTCTCAGAGCTCCAGGCTTTTTGTGTCTTCTCAACTGCTTTCATCCCGATCTCTGACGCCAGCTCCTGGTCATCCATCATTTCTTTGGGTACAACCATTGGGATAGCCTTGCTTATTTCGGTTATCATCCGTGTAACAGAAGTAAGGTGATTCATACACATCTCTGCCACATCGTCTCTGTGTGCTACTAAAGATGTCGTATAAAGCATTTTATAACCCACTGCCAGCATAGACAGAGCGATATAGTCGTCGCGTAACATCTTTGAAACAGGGTCCCTGCGTGCAGATTCAATCAGGCCGGAAATTGTACCTGTAAAGGTTGCAATTTTTGATTTGATTTCATCACTGATATCACCGCCCAGTTTCTCAAGCAACGGATCAAAATCTTTTATTTGATCCGAAATTCTCAGGTTCATCATATGAAGAATTTCAATGGCCTCTTTCTGTTTTACTTTATCTGATGCCTGTTGTTTTTTTACTGCTTTCAGAAGATGGTTTTGAAGTGAATACAAATCTGATGAATATTTTCGCAACGACTTCTCATTTATTGTACTCATAAATCGTTTATTTTATTACACTTCATGATGATTCACTTATAAAAACAGATGAAATACTGCCTGCGTTCATCCGATTTGGCAACTACAGAGTTAAGAGATGTTAATTGATGTTATTCAATGTATAAAACAGCTTCCATATCCGGTGAGATTGCCTTGGTTACTTACTCATTAACCATTTATAAAAGGTTTAACAATCTAAAAAACCCTCCTCACACCCAGAAACCTCGAAGCCCAGTACCGTTCATTCATACTTGATATCATTACCCCGGATGAGGTGGAAGCGTGTAAAAATTCATGGCCATTCACTGCAATCCCGACATGGAGGCCGCTGCGGGAAGTCCGGAAGAAGATAAGATCGCCCGGCCTGGTGGCATTCCTCCGAACCCCATTACCAACCCTGATCTGTTCACTTGTATGCCGGGGCAGATTCATATCAAAATATTGATTAAATACGATCTGAATAAATGAAGAGCAATCAACCCCACTTCGGCTTGCTCCACCCAGGATATAGGGGGTACCTTCCCACTCTTCATGTGCCCTGTAAAGCTGGTTTTGAATGTTGTTTAAAGTATGCGAAGTTCCAGCCCCGTATGAAATAGTATTACCTGAGCCGGGCGGACCGGCAGTACGGCTTGCTATACCACAGGCCGACAGAATACTGAAAAAAAACAGTACCATAACTACGATACCGGTTCGATTTTTATAATCCGGTATATTCATTGAGGTAATTCTTTAATAAATGGGGTACATTAATTTCCTGAATCTTACGAAAAAAATAAGGACTGATGCAATTATTAGTAAATATTGACCATGTGGCAACATTACGAAATGCCCG
>SLKH01000214.1 GCA_007134665.1 Balneolaceae bacterium | reverse complement strand
GGATTGAATTGGGAATCTTTATAATATGGATAGTGCCCTGATTTCTTATATAATTCGATATTTGCAATATGAGGTGTAATTACCTCTTTATAACCCCGTTCAATCTGAAGCTGTCGTAAAAACTGTTCAAGTGTTCGCCGAATTACAGTGCCATTGGGTAGCCACATCGGCAGGCCACTACCTACGAAGTGGTCCATCTGGTAAATTCCAAGCTCTTTACCGAGTTTTTTATGGTCCCGTTTTTTTGCTTCTTCAAGCTGATTCAAATACTCAGTTAACAATTTTTGCTTGGGAAAACTAATTCCATAGATACGGGTAAGCTGTTTACTTTTTACATCTCCGCGCCAATAAGCTCCGGCCAGATTTGTCAGTTTTACCGCTTTAATAATACCGGTATCAGGTATATGAGGGCCTTTACAGAGATCAGTGAAATTTCCCTGTTCATACAATGTGATGGTACCATCTTCAAGTTGGCTGATCAGATCGATCTTATATTCATTTCCTTTCTTTTCGTAATACTGCAGTGCATCCTTTTTTGAAACTTCCTTCCGTTCAAACTTTGATTTCTTACGAGCCAGTTCAATCATCTTCTCTTCAATACCTGGCAGATCTTCATTATTGATGCTGGAATCACCGAAATCGATATCGTAATAAAATCCGTTTTCAATAGGAGGGCCTATGCCAAACTTTGCGTCCGGGTATAATTCCTGAACAGCTTCAGCAAGGATATGTGCTGATGAATGCCAGAAAGTATACTGTCCATCCTCTGAGTCCCAGGTATTTATTTCGACCGTTCCATCTTCGGTGATCGGCCGGTCAAGATCAAGGATTTTTCCATTATGTGTAATACTCAGAGCGTTTCTGGCCAAGCCTTTGGAGATGGATTCGGCTACTTCAAAACCAGTTACACCTTTATTAAATTTCTTTTCAGCACCGTCTGGAAAGGTCAGCGTAATAAGATCTACGGGCATATGTGTGTGGTGGAAACTCTGCTAATAATTTATTTTTGAAAATGTAGAAGTAAAATAACAAAAGGTTATCTGCCGATAAACCATGATTTTACAAAATCATTAAGCCTGATACAAGGGAAAAAGGTACTTCATTCATGTTATGTGAAAGTTGACGTGTATACGTTAAAATCATCTTATTTCTGATGTGTTGACAAAATAATTTTTTAGTTTCTCGGAGTGTATTTAATTCTCCTGATTGGCATGGATGGCTGAAAGTCGAATTTGCCGGTTCCATCGTTTTTAAAATTTTATTGATGTATTATGTAAGCTATTGGCAACCATAGGGTATATATGATAATGGGTACAGGTTATGATTGATGATTTAACAGATGAAAATGTTAGTGACCATCTTAAAGAAAAGGAAGAGAGGTTTCGTGGATTAACGGAAACATCGATGGTTGGGATTTATCTGCTTCAGGAAATGCAGTTGAAATACGTAAATTCCAAATTATGCCAGTTGCTTGGTTACAGGGAAGAGGAATTATTGAACGAAATAGATCCTCTTGATCTTGTTCATCCCGATGATATGGAACTTCTCATCGACTTAAGAGAGCGTTGGCTCGATACCACAATTGAGTCATTCGATCTGGATTTCAGAGTGATCACAAAGAATAAAAAAGTGGTCAACATTCAGATGTTTGGTTCCAGGATTGTATTGAACAATAAACCTGCAGTAATTGGAGTCATACTTGATAGTTTAAATCAAAAAACGGCTCTTGATAATTTCAGGATATCACTTGAAAGCTACAAAACGCTTTTCGATTCTATTGGAGATGCCATCTACATACAGGATAAAAACGGTACCTTTCTTGAAGTTAATGATGGTGCTGTGGAACTCTATGGGTATGATAAAGCCTATTTCATCGGAAAACACCCCGAAGTTCTTGGAGCTCCCGGAAAGGTTAACCATGAAGAAATGGATGAGTTTTTTAATCGGGCTCTTAACGGTGAACCTCAAAGATTTAAATGGTGGGGGCGGCGAAGAAACGGAGAAATTTTCCCGAAAGAAGTAGAACTGAATCCCGGGTTTTATTTCGGGGAGCAGGTCGTGATTGGTATAGTCAGAGATGTGACCGATCAGTTTTACCGACAAGAACGAATCAAGGAAAGTGAGGAGATGTTCCGCCAGCTCTTCAAAAATGCTCCGATCGGTATTGCCATGCTTGATGAACATCAGGAAGTGAAGATGATTAACAGGGGGTTCGAAGAAATATTTGGTTTTACTGAAAAAGAAATCATCGGATTAAATCTCGATAAACTTATTGTTCCACCAGGGAAAGAGGAGGAAGCTCAAACTCTCACAAAAAGCAATAAGACTTTTGAGTTCAGCACACGCCGGGTCAGAAAAGATGGCTCTCCAGTAGATGTGCTGATTTATGGTGTGCCGGTGAGTGTAGATGACCGAACAATAGCTGTATATGGAATTTATGTAGATATAACAGATCAGAAAAAAGCCGAAGAAGAGGTAAATAGATCGTTAAAAGAAAAAGAAGTACTCCTTGCAGAAATTCATCACAGGGTAAAAAATAATCTCGCTGTCATCACAGGACTTCTTGAACTTCAGGGTTATAACACTGAAAATGAAGAAGCCAAGAAAGTACTCAAAGACAGCCAGTTGAGAATTAATTCGATGGCTTTAATTCATGAAAAACTCTACCAGAGTGAAAGGCTATCAGAAATTCAGTTTGATGTTTATATCAATGAACTGCTGGATGTAATCAAAAAATCACACTTCTCAACACAAAAGCCAGTTCAGATTAATATTGATGCTGAGCCGGTACCTCTCACAATCACACAGGCTATTCCATGTGGTTTATTGCTAAATGAAATTATTACGAATTCATTGAAGCATGCATTTCCCGATGACCGGCAGGGTGTAATTACCATATCATTCAAAAAAACAGATAGCCAGCTAAAGTTGAGTATCGGTGATAATGGAATAGGGTTGCCTGAAAATCATAATGATTTAAAATCCAAATCCCTTGGTATGACTCTGATTAAAACACTTGCCAAGCAGCTCGAAGCAGAGATGTTTATTGATACAAGACATGGCACAAGGTATGATCTGATCTTTAATTACGAAGAAGTTCAACCCGACAAATCCTGATTAACATTAACCAGGACCTATTGTCATGGTGGTGAATTGGAATTTTAAACCATAAAAATCGCAGAGCCAGTAATTTGTGTGGATGGCAGTTGACTCATTTTCCGTGTGTATCCACCGGATCTGAGACTCTGCGATTTTATGGTTATTTCAAAATTCAAACAAGGTGTACCCTGCTCTTTTTTCAAAAGTGAAAAAATAGTTCTGGTTTAGGAAACCAGACAAATTTTTGAAAGAATATTCTCAATCTCTCCAGATATCGACCGATTCCATAATTTCATTATCGAGCTCCCGTACCCAGATATTTCGGAAACTTACATAATCGCTGTGATCCTGTAGCCGAATTCCGGCAGGGCCGTGTGCTTCATATTCAGGCGGGCCGATGTAACGTGTAGGGCCAAAAACTTCAACATTATTCTGTACCAAAACACCATTCAGGATAACTGTTATCCTGGCAGGTTCATCTACATTGCCTGCATCATCAAATCGTGGTGCACGGAAAAAGATATCATAAGCCTGCCACTCACCAGGTCGTTTAGCCGGATTTGCAAGCGGAATATGTTGTTTATAGATACTTCCTGCCATTCCATTGGAATACGTGGGGTTTTCCCAGTTATCAAGAACCTGCACTTCATAGCGGTCCTGCAAAAAGATACCGCTGTTACCACGGCCCTGGCCTTCGCCTTCAATCACGTCAGGTGCGCGCCATTCAACATGAAGCTGGACATCAGTAAATTCCTGCCTGCTTATGATATCACCGGTTTGCGGTGCAACAGTCATATATCCATCTTCCAGAGTCCATTCGACATCAGAACCATCTGTCGACATCCAGTTGTTGAAAGAGCTTCCGTCAAACAATATGATCGCATCAGAAGGTGCTTCTGATGAATAATGTCCGGGCTCAACAACTGGTGGTTGAGGTTCCCAAATTTCTGTTAGTTCAGGATCTGTGACCTGTTCGGAATTTTGACAATTGGCTGTCATGGCAGCAACGAGGAATACGATTGGAAAAATTTTTAAAGAAAGTTTCATGTCGCTTTATCTAATCATTTGGTTCATGTTGAAAGAAAAATCAAGATAACATCTCAGGGATATAATTCAAGCATTGATATGCTTGTTCAGACACCTGAAAACAGTCATAACTCTTTGATATAAATATTTCGGAATTGCACCAGGGATGGAGAGCTTGCCCATTCACCGTCCACTTTATGGCCGTGATGCTGAAGTGCTATTCGCCCGCTATCATTTACACCAGGAAGTTGTACATCGTCTATAACTGTTTGATCATTCAAAACAACAGTTAAGCGATCTCCCACCATGGTTATCTCAAATGTATTCCACTCACCAATATGATTGTCGGCAAAAGTTGAAGGTGTAACACCGGCAACCACTTCCGGGGGCATATCAGAGTCCATTCTGTATCCGTAAACTTCACCAGAACCAATCGGCCAGGTCCAGATATTAACCTGGGCTTTTGGCATGCCACGCAAATAGATGCCTGAATCGGCATCAGGTACAGCCATCCTGATAATCTCACCATTTGCATCGAGCTGATGAGAACCATCCGGACGAATGATCGGTACGTTTGGATTGATAAATGGAGTATCTTTCAATCGCCAGTCAATACGTAAAATAAAATCACCATATTCATCTTCAGTCCAGAGGTTTTTGTCACCTTCAGCCTGGCTCAATGCATCATAATCGATGACACCGTCAATAACCTGCCAGTGCCCGCCATCACCTTCCGGAATAATCCATCCGGTAAGGTCCTGGCCGTTAAAGATGGATACGAAATCATCGTTATGGCCATTGGCAGTAGTACACATGACGATAAAGGCCGGGAATAGAAGGATGAGTGTAAATAATTTGAGTTTTTTAAAAAAAAGATCTGTCATAATTCTTTTCGGTTAAGTTCAATGGATTGAACAAATCACAGGCTTTGCTCAAAGTAAGTGAAGCTAAGATATAAAATTGAAAGAGATAATCGAATGAGAGGAGAGAAGCTTCTTGAATTATTTAGACAATATTGATCGTAGATGTGCATAATAAAGAAGAAGCCCTGTCGGATTACCTTACAGGGCTTAATGTGGGTGCTACTG
>SLKH01000135.1 GCA_007134665.1 Balneolaceae bacterium | reverse complement strand
GCCGCAATAAAAAAGACCAGCCCTGGTAAAACCATCAGTGGCAGGGTATCTTCGAGGAGGGAAGCCAGGAATGTACCGGTTCCAACTTCTTGTGTGATTCCTCCAAGGCCCCAGGCCAGTGCAAGGATCAAAACAGCCATCAGCATCGACTGCATCCCGCCAACAAGTGATTCGAGAGCTTCCTGTACGGTTAGCACCCGTTGCATTACCACGAGGGCAATAGCAACTACACATCCTGTAAATGATGCCCACAACAGTGCCGCAAAAGGATCAGCGTCCCCGATGATATTTGTAACAGACCGTTCACCGGGTTCAAGCCCGGACACTCCAGTGATATAGAGCCCGACAAGAGCGACCCCGATCACAGAAAGAACCGGCAGGCCGGCATTGTACCACCGCGCCGGCTTGTCTTTGGTTGGCTGGAGTGATTCCAGGCTGGTATCAGCCGCAGGTGTGGAACCCGGACGCAGAACACCGCCTCCGGAAACAGCCCTTCGTTCCGCTTCGAGCATCGGGCCGAAATCCCTGCGCATGATGATGATCATCAAAACAAATGCCAGAGCAAGAATCGGGTAAAACAGGTACGGTACTGAATGCAGGAAGATCATGAATGCATTATCGGCTCCTGCCTGCAATTGTGTGGCAAGGGCCGCATCATCGGTTTGGGCAGCCAGGCTTGAAAGGGCATTCTGTATCTGGGTAATCTCAAAACCGATCCATGTTGTGATTATGGCACTTACGGCAAGCGGCGCTGCTGTGGAATCAACAATATAGGCCAGTTTTTCGCGGGAGATCAGCAGCCGGTCGGTCATCGGGCGGAGTGCATTGCCACGAATCAATGTATTAGCATAATCATCAAAAAAAATGAAAAGTGCTGAGAACCAGGTAAAAAGCTGGCCACTGAACCGGTCCCTGGCAAACTTTTCGAGAACATCCACGATACCTTTTGTCCCGCCGCCACGCGACATTACCCCTACCATACCGCCCAGCAACAGACTGAAAACGATAATCGCCATGTGATCCGGATCAACCAATGCTTCCAGCATCACATCCAGCGATCCGCTGGTGGCCGTAATCGGGTTAAAATCCACCAGAAACAGGGCTCCGATCCAGATACCGGCAAACAGGGATAGAACAACTTCACGTGTTGCCAGTGCAAATCCGATCGCTACAAGCGGTGGCAGGATGCTGATCCATGTTCCGTACACGGGTGGTGTTTCTACATCAGAATCTGCAAATGCAAACAGATCAAAAAAGCCAAACAAGGCCAGGAATAAAACCGAAAGCAGTGCTGTGATACCAATTTTTTTCATAAGCTCGACAATCCGAAAATTGAATTAGCCTGAAAATAGGAGTATTTATTTATAAAACCAGATGGGGGATATCTCATTTAACATCCCTGATCAGTCCTGCCCAAATCGTTTTGAATTGCAAGTAAAATCGCTGTTCCTGAATGAATTAAAGGTGTTGCGAGATTTCGAAAACAAAATCTCTGACTATGGGGTAAAATGAAAAGCCCCTTATGAAATGATGTGTGTGGGTCCTCATGATCAGATTTAATATAATATGTATAAACGTTCATCATGTTCGTTCGTATATCAGTATGAACCGAATATCATGAATTCCCTGCAGAATTTCGCAGACATTTTACAAATCGAAACAGAAATTATTCAAACCCATTCGGGGTTCTGCTTTGCGGGATCATTTCAATCCCGTATTTCGCAACGCGACTAAAAATTGAGCCTGTGGGGCTTAAACTTTTGTATCATCTTTTTTTTATACTGATGATACATAATAACCCGACTTTAATAAATTACCATTGGCCAACAGCAGTAGAACCAATCGCAAGTTTACAAACCGCCGCAACAGGCTGGTTGAAAATTTACGGACGAAGGGGATTCATGATGAAGCCGTTCTTTCTGCCATAAACACGGTTCCAAGGCATGTCTTTATCGATACAGCACTGGAACACAGGGCTTATGAAGATTCCGCGCTGCCGATCGGAAAAGGACAAACGATCTCACAACCCTACACTGTAGCAGCACAAACCCAATTGCTGAAGGTAAATCCGGGCGATAAAATTCTTGAAATCGGAACCGGTTCTGGATATCAGGCAGCCATTTTATGTGAAATGGGTGCAGATGTTTACTCGGTTGAACGCCATGAGGAACTCTACCTGAAAGCCCGTGAAATTTTACAGTCGCTTGGCTATCGCATCCGGATTAAATGGGGCGATGGCACCCTGGGCTGGTCAGCTTATGCTCCCTACGACGGCATCGTGGTAACAGCCGGTGCTCCGGTCATCCCACAGGAACTGATTCGCCAGCTTAATATCGAGGGAAGGCTGGTAGTTCCGGTCGGCGATAATGAAAAACAACTTATGACCCGAATCACCCGAATTTCTGAAGATGCATACGAAGAAGAGCATTTTAACCACTTCAAGTTTGTTCCGCTGATCGGCGAAAAGGGATGGAAATATGAAGAATAGCTGAGACAATCGATTCAGATCTCAACCGGCACTCCTTCTGTATTTCCATATTCACTCCAGGAACCTTCATAAGACGTGATATTCTGATAACCCATCAATCGAAGAACAAAATATGCATTTGATGCCTGCATGTTACTGTGACAATGGGTAATCACCCTCTTGTCCGGTGTAATTTCATGATCTGCATAAATTTGTGCGATCTCTTCTGCCGATTTGAAATAGGGAATGTCTCCATCTGTAATCATCGTTTCCCAGTGAATATTAACAGCTCCCGGAATATGCCCTCCTCTTTCTGCCCAAACTGTTTCTCCAAGATATTGATCTGATGGACGTGCATCCAGTATGATCGTATCTTCATCATCAATAGCCGCAAGTATCTCCTGAATGTCGCATACGACTCCTTCATTCAATTGAACGACGAATGATTCCGGCAACGGTTCAGCCGGTGCTTCCGCCAGCGGATGCCCACCAGCTTTCCATGCAGGCACACCGCCATTCAAAATCTGCACATTCTGATGTCCGTAATATTCAAGTGCATGAAACAGGCGTGCCGATCGGAGATTTCCAATATCATCATAAATGATGATATTTGAATCATTCCCTATACCATGGTTGCTCATCAGTTCAGCAAATTGGTCGGGGCCAATCAGAAAATGTTCCACTTCATGATTTGGATCGATGAGAGCGGGCACTCCCCCGACATCAATAGCTCCTGGAATAAATTCACCCTCACGTTCTTCCCTCATATCAACAACTACCAGATTTTCTGACCCGAGGTTATCAGCAAGCCAATCTGCTTCCACCAGCAAATCAGCATTCAGATAGGTTTCAGGCGCTTCCACTGAATCAGGCTGGCATCCGGCCAGCCCAACCACCAACAGGTAAACAAACAAATATCTCAATGTCTTCATCAGATTTCGTCTAATTTTTGAATACTTCTTGTTCTCTAACAGAAATGCTACAACTTCAAAATTCATTCCATTTTACACAATTCATTCATTCACTCATTCAATCATTCACTCATCCATTAATTTACCAACTCCCCATCTCTTGACACATCCAAATAAAAATAGTATATGAAACTGACTTAATCACTAACCTGCAGGAGGACTAACGTGTCAGCAAGCTGGGTAGCAGCTTTATCACTGTTTCTGTTTTTTATTGGGTACCGGTACTACTCAAAGTATCTGGCTGAAAAAATATTCAAACTTGATCCGAATTACATGACACCGGCCCACAGGTTCAATGACGGGGTCGATTATGTACCGGCTAACAAGTATATATTATGGGGTCACCATTTCACTTCCATCGCCGGTGCCGCTCCCATTGTAGGGCCGGCCATTGCGGTCTATTGGGGCTGGGTGCCCGCCATGCTCTGGGTCGTATTGGGTACCATTTTTGCCGCTGGTGTACACGACTTCAGTACAATGGTTCTGTCTGTCCGGAACAAAGGTCAGTCGGTCGGAACCCTGGCAGACAAACTGGTTGGCCATCGTGCAAAAGTATTATTCCTGTTTATCATACTCATCCTTGTGCTAATGGTGAATGCCGTTTTTGCATGGGTGATTTCAAATCTCTTCATCAGTTTTCCCGCGAGCGTGCTCTCCATATTCATACAGATCCCCCTCGCTGTCTGGATCGGCTACCGCGTCTATCGAAAATCCGGTAGTATGCTGATACCCTCTCTCATCGTTCTTTTCCTGATGTATTTTGCCGCCATTATTGCTAGTTATGTTCCGGCTTTACAGATTGATTTTGTAAGGTATTTTGGTGGTGAGGATGCCACTTTGATGTTCGGTTTAAGCGGAATTGAATCTGCTTTTTTCCTTTGGATTGTGATCCTTATGGCTTATGTCTACATCGCATCGACACTGCCGGTCTGGAAACTTCTTCAGCCGCGCGATTTTATAAACTCACACCAGTTGTTACTCGGTTTATTCATCCTCTACCTCGGACTCTTTATTACCAGCCCTGAAATTACCGCACCCACCACCAATGTCGCTGCTGATGATGTAAGCTGGTTTCCATTGTTATTTATCACCATTGCGTGCGGCGCCATCTCCGGTTTTCACGGCCTCGTTTCTTCCGGAACCACAGCCAAACAACTTGACAATGAAACCGATGCCCGTTTTATCGGTTATCTCGGGGCTGTCGGTGAAGGTACGCTGGCACTCATCACCATCGTAGCAGTGGTTACCTATTTCAATACCACGGGTGAATTCCTGGATCATTATCATTCCTTTGCAGAAGCAGGTGCGACAGGCCTGAACATCTTTGTTCAGGGTGCAGCCCAACTCGCCACCGGCCTGATGATTCCGCTGGAAGCTGCCCAGACCATCATTGCTGTCATTGTAATCAGTTTCGCAGCCACCACGCTCGATACATCCGTCCGGTTGATGAGATACATCCTCAATGAACTGGGACAGGAGTACAAGGTTAAGCCGCTGACCAAACTCCATTTCTCAACGATCCTTGCTGTCGGATCCAGTGCTGCTCTTGTGCTCATCCCGGAAGGCCCTCACGGACTTGGTTCCGGCGGATACCTGCTGTGGCCGCTGTTCGGGACTTCCAATCAGCTCCTGGCAGCCATCAGCTTGTTGATTGTAACGATTTGGCTGAAGAAAAACGGTAGAGGCATCATCTATACTCTTGTACCAATGATTTTTGTCCTCTTTATGACGTTGTGGGCTATGACGGAGCAGGTGTTCCTGGATTGGTCGGGCTGGGGAGAAACTGACGGAAACCTGCTTC
>SLKH01000209.1 GCA_007134665.1 Balneolaceae bacterium | reverse complement strand
TCTAAACTCAGGCAGGCCGCTCTGTTTGGTTCCGAGAAAGTCGCCGGGGCCTCTTAGTTTCAGGTCCGCTTCGGCAATCTCAAATCCGTCACTGGTTGCCACCATTTTATTCAACCGGAATCGTCCCTGTTTGCTTAGCTTTTCTCCCGGCATCAAAATGCAGTAGCTCTGGCGGTTTCCCCGCCCGATTCTCCCCCTGAGCTGATGGAGTTGTGAAAGCCCGAACCGTTCGGCATGTTCGATAATCATAACATTTGCATTAGGGACATCCACACCCACTTCAATCACTGTAGTAGAAACCAAAATATCCAATTTTCCCTGTACAAACCGGTTCATAATCTCTTCTTTTTTTTCACTCTTCATTCTTCCGTGCAGTAAATCAATATAAGCATCCGGAAACCGGTTTTTCAGCTTTTCAAATCCCATGGTAGCATCTTTCAGGTCCATAACCTCAGATTCTTCAATGAGCGGATAGACGATATAAGTCTGACCGCCTTGCTGGATATTTTGTGTCAAAAAAGAGTAGACTTCATCTCTTTTCTTATCTGTCCGGATGGCGGTTCGTACCGGTTTACGGCCTGCAGGCAAACCCTTGATCACTGAAATATCCAGATCGCTGTAGATGGTCATCGCCAATGAGCGGGGGATTGGTGTGGCAGACATCACCAGCAGGTGGGGACTATTACCTTTATTCAGCATCTCAGCTCTCTGTTTAACGCCAAAGCGATGTTGTTCGTCGATTACGGCAAGGCCGAGTTTATGGAAGGTTACCTGTTCCTGGATAATTGCATGAGTACCAATTACAATTCGGCACTGCCCGCCTTCGATCGATGTCAGTATATCTGTTCTTAATTTGCTGTTTTGACCGCCCGTTAACAGTCGAATCTCAATATCCAGTTCTTTTAAAAATCCGGTTAGTGTATGATAGTGTTGTTCAGCCAGTATTTCTGTTGGAGCCATAAATGCAGCCTGGTAACCGCTGTCGAGGGCAAGCAGTATCGCGCCGATGGCAACCACAGTTTTTCCTGCACCTACATCACCCTGAATCAGGCGATGCATCTGCATACCCGAAACAAGGTCGTTTCGGATATCTTTTAGAGCAGATTTTTGTCCCTCGGTCAGTTTAAACGGGATTTGTTCCCGAAAGAACCGGTTTGTCAGGTTTCCTGCCGGCTTAAATTCCGGCCCGGTATTTTTATCGAGATGCACCTGTTTGATTTTCGACATACTCAGTTCAAACAGAAAGAGTTCTTCATATTTAAACCGTTCCAGGGCTTTGTCAGGCTCACTGAGTGTTTTTGGATTGTGAATCATCTGGAAAGCTCTGCTCCTGTCCGGGAATTTGTGTTTTTTTAACAAAGGGATCGGAAGAAATTCAGCAGGCTTGGTACCATTTAAAATTTCATTAATCCAATTGTGAATCAGTTTGTGAGTAATATGTGCTTTCGATAAATGAGCACCGCCGGGATAGACAGGTACGATTTTTTGACCGGATAGAGCATCATTCTTCGAGTCGAGCTGTTCAACTTCCGGATGTGCAATGGAGAGATAACGTCCAAACCGCTTTACTGTTCCAAAAAAGGAAACAAGAGAATCTTTTTTGAATAGCTTTTTAAAATAACTGCCCCCGCGAAACCAGACACCTTTTAAAATTCCGGTATCGTCTGCTATAATCACTTCCAGGCGTTTCTTTTTTCCATAACCTGACTCAGAAACCTGTTTAACTTTTCCGATTACTGTGACAGTTTCCCCCTGGCCAGAGAGTGTATGAATCGGGTGTATCCTTGTTTTGTCTATATATCTGTGCGGGAAAAGCAATAACAGGTCGGCAGGGGTTGATATACCGCTTTTTTCCAGTGCTTCTGCCCGTTTAACGCTTAGTTTATGTAAATCGGTTAATTTCAATATTGATACTTTGTTATATATCAATAGATCAGATTATTGCAGCCTAAAACCTGTCTGATCCGTTAAAAATGAGGATTAAGAGTATTAACACAAAATAATAGAATTAATTCAGTCATTATGTTTGGTATAAAAAGTAAAAATTCCTTATTATTGCAAGCTCTTGATTTCACGAAACCAAACAGGTAAATCAGTGCCTACAATACAGCAATTAATTCGCAAAGGTAGAAAAAGTAAGACGAGTAAAACAACGGCTCCCGCTTTGCAGAACTGTCCGCAAAAGCGAGGGGTGTGTACCCGGGTTTATACAACCACGCCCAAGAAGCCGAACTCAGCGCTTCGAAAAGTGGCTCGTGTAAGGTTAACGAATGGTATTGAAGTAACTGCATATATCCCGGGTGAAGGGCATAACCTGCAAGAGCATAGTATCGTGCTCATCCGGGGTGGAAGAGTGAAAGACTTGCCGGGGGTTCGTTATCATATTGTCCGTGGAACTCTCGACACGGCTGGTGTTGATGACAGGAGGCAGGGAAGAAGCCTCTATGGGACCAAAAAACCAAAAGGGTAATCAGAATTTAAACTTCGGTAGATATGCGTAGAAGAAGTGCAGAAAAAAGAGATGTACAGCCGGATCCGGTTTTTGAAGATAAAATGGTAACCCGGTTTGTGAATAGCCTGATGCGTGATGGTAAAAAAAATGTAGCCAGAAAAATTCTATATCAGGCATTTGAAATAATTGAAGAAAAAACCGGTGAAACACCAATTGATGTGTTCAAGAACGCCCTGGGTAATACAACCCCTGTTGTGGAGGTTCGTTCAAGGAGAGTGGGTGGAGCCACTTACCAGGTTCCTGTTGAAGTGAGAGCCGGTCGCGGAACTGCTCTTAGCATCCGATGGATTATAAAGGCATCCCGGTCAAGGAATGATAAATCCATGGCATTACGATTATCGCGTGAATTGATGGATGCTGCCAATAATGAAGGTGGTGCCGTGCGAAAAAAAGATGAAACGCACCGAATGGCTGAAGCCAATAAAGCTTTCGCTCATTTTAGATTCTAAAGTAAACGATTTAAAGAGATAAAGAAATGTCTGAAGTAACGACAAAAGTTGATCCGAAAATTATTGACCGAATGAAGCGGACCCGTAACATTGGGATTATGGCGCATATTGATGCGGGTAAGACGACGGTTACGGAGCGAATTCTTTTTTATACCGGGCGAAGCCACAGGCTGGGCGAGACACATGATGGTGCTGCTACAATGGACTGGATGGAACAAGAGCAGGAGCGGGGTATTACCATTACATCCGCTGCAACTCACTGTATCTGGAAAGATCACAGAATAAACATCATCGATACACCTGGTCACGTAGACTTTACTGTTGAAGTAGAGCGCTCGCTGAGAGTTCTTGATGGTGCAATCGGTGTTTTCTGTTCAGTTGGTGCCGTTCAGCCACAGTCAGAAACCGTTTGGCGTCAGGCAAACAAGTACAATGTGCCCAGAATGGCATTTGTCAACAAAATGGACCGTACCGGTGCCGACTTCTATAATGTTATTGAGCAGATGAGTAATAAGCTCAAGGCAAACCCGATACCTATACAAATTCCTATTGGTGCTGAAGATCATTTTAAGGGGGTAGTCGACCTGATAGAAATGCAGGGAATAGTTTGGGATGATGAATCACTCGGGGCAAAATATGAAGTTATAGATATCCCTGAAGAACTGCAGGAAAAGGCGGAAGAATACCGCAAGATTATGCTTGAATCCATTGCGGATCATGACGATGGCCTGATGGAAAAATACCTGATGGATGAGGAAATCAGTGCTGAAGAAATAGTGGGTGCTATACGAAAGGCAACTCTTGCAAGAGATATCACACCGGTGCTTTGTGGAACGGCATTGAGAAATAAAGGTGTGCAGATCCTGCTGGATAAAGTTATAGACTATTTACCAAGTCCACTCGATGTGGAAGCTGTTGATGGTGTGGATCCGGATGACAATGAAAAGAAATTAAAGCGTAAACCCAGTGTGGATGAGCCATTTTCAGCTCTTGCATTTAAAATCATGTCAGACCCTTACGTGGGTAAGCTTGCATTTTTCCGGGTTTATTCTGGAACACTGGAAAAAGGTTCCTATATACTAAATGCAACAACGGGTAAAAAAGAACGTGTTGGCCGGCTTCTTGAAATGCATGCCAACGATAAAAAAGATATAGATATCGTTCGTGCCGGTGATATTGCGGCAGCCGTAGGGGTGAAAGAGGTAAGAACCGGAGATACATTTTGTGATGTGGATACCCCGATTATTCTGGAGCAGATTACATTCCCTGAACCTGTGATCAAGCTTGCAGTTGAGCCTAAGTCAAAAGCTGATGCAGACAAACTGACTACCGGACTTGTAAAGCTTGCTGAAGAAGACCCGACATTCCAGGTAAAAACAGACGATGAAACCGGGCAAACAACAATTGCAGGGATGGGTGAACTTCACCTTGAAATTATTGTTGACAGACTGAAGCGTGAGTTTAAAGTTGAAGCAAATGTGGGTGCACCTCAGGTGGCTTATCGTGAAACGATATCAAAGCCACTTACACATAGAGAAGTTTATAAGAAACAGACAGGTGGCCGTGGTAAGTTTGCAGATATGGAATTTGAAATTGGCCCTATTGATCACTTCGAGCAGTATGCTGATGATGACAAGAATGTAACCATCAGTGAAGGCTTTAAGTTTGTAAATGAGATTGTAGGTGGAAATATTCCCAAAGAATATATCCCCTCTGTTGAAAAAGGATTCCGTGAAGCAATGCAGGCTGGTATTCAGGCGAATTATTCAGCACAGAATATCGGAGTCAGGTTGTACGACGGTTCTTATCACGATGTTGACTCCGATGCATTCAGTTTTGAGCTCTGTGCAAGACTGGCTTTTCGGAATGCAGCGAAAAAAGCCGCACCTAAATTACTTGAACCAATTATGGATGTTGAGGTTACCACCCCTGAAGATTATATGGGTGATGTAATTGGAGATATTAACGGCCGGCGCGGAATCATTGGAAAAATGGATAACAGTCCGGAAGGATCTGTCGTAAGGGCAAAAGTACCACTGTCAGAAATGTTCGGATATTCTACTGATCTTAGATCATTATCACAGGGACGGGCAGCTTATTCTATGGAATTTGCAGAATATGCTGAAGTTCCGGAGAGTAAAGCACTTGAAATTATAGAAGAACAAAATTAACTAAACCTTAAGAATCATGGCAAAAGAACAGTTTCAGCGAACCAAGCCCCATGTGAACGTGGGAACGATCGGTCACGTGGATCACGGAAAGACGACATTGACAGCTGCCATTACGACCGTGATGGCCAAGCAC
>SLKH01000052.1 GCA_007134665.1 Balneolaceae bacterium | reverse complement strand
GTCGGATATATCCTCAGACACCATCCGGGATGGCAGCAATTCATAGAATATGCCAGGGAACTTGGAAAACCACTTGTCATGAGAATGAATCTCAATCAGCAAAGTACCGGCAGCGAGTGGGAGGTACATAAAGGCATTATGGATTCCATGTCGCCCATTGTAGACTGTGGTGTTCACTATGTAGACGTTATGTGTCAGATGACCGAAGCTCGCCCAACTCACGTTCATGCCATTGGTGCCAGGCTGAGTGAAGACCTGAAACCCGGTATGTATAACTATGGGCAGCTGCAGGTTACATTTGATGACGGCTCGGTTGGCTGGTATGAATCCGGCTGGGGCCCCATGATCAGTGAACAGGCTTACTTTGTCAAAGATGTATTTGGCCCGAAGGGTAGTATCAGTATCAGCAAGAATACCTTTGACCAGCCAAGGGGAGCCTCTGCTGATATTGGTGAACATACAACAGTGAACAGGCTTCACTATCACCCGGCCGGACTGGATGAAAATGGCAAACTGCTCGGGAAAGATGAAATCATAGAAACACCTGATGAACCGGGGCATGATGAACTCTGCCAATTCGAACAGGAATATTTTTTGAAGGCCATCAAAGAAAACCTTGATTTAACAGGCCATCTTGAACAAGTGGTTTTTACCCTGAAAATTGTCCTTGCAAGTGATGAATCGGTAAAAACAGGGAAAGCTGTTAATCTGTAGAAAACAGGCTTTGGAGGTTTCTGAAGCCTCCAAAGCTACATCATAACCCAAAAAAAGTCGTTAGACTTTTTTTGGGTTAATTTTTTTCCAAATATTTTCCTGCGACCTCTTTCATGTACTTCAGAGCGGCTTCCCTGTTATTTGGTATCTCTCCGTCAAAAATTGCCTCTTTGATATCATCTTTGATGTCCCCGATAACCGGGCCTTCTTTTATATCGAGCATCTCCATGATATCTTCGCCGGTTACGGGGTTCTTCCAGTTCCTGATTTTATCCGTCTCTTCTACTTCCTGAATTTTCTTTTCAACGTTGTCAAAATTATTCAGATACTTTTTCACTTTCCGTTCATTCTTGCTGGTAATATCGGCACGGCAAAGCGTCATCAGGTCATCGATATCATCCCCTGCCTCATAAATCATCCTCCTTATCGCACTGTCCGTTACTTCTTCAGAGACAAGGGCAATCGGCCGCAGGTGCAAACGAACAAGCTTTTGAACATACTTCATCCTTTCATCCATGGGTAAACCAAGCCTGCGAAATATTCTGGGTACCCATTTGGCACCAAGTGCATCATGGCCATGAAACGTCCAGCCAACCCCATCTACAAAACGTTTTGTCGGGGGTTTTGCAATATCGTGCAAAATTGCAGCCCACCTGAGCCATAATCTTTCGGACATTTCGGCTGTATTGTCAAGCACTTTCAGGGTATGCCAGAAATTGTCCTTATGTCCGATACCGTCTTTGACATCCACTCCCTTAAGCTTTTCAAGCTCAGGAAAAAATTGCCGCAACAGGCCTGACTTTGACAATAGTACAAACCCGGCTGACGGTTTTGGTGCAAGTACGATTTTATTTAATTCTTCAATAATTCTCTCTTTGGAAATGATTTCAATCCGGTGAGCCATTTCACAGATAGACTTCCAGGTTTCATCTTCAATACTGAAATCAAGCTGAGTTGCAAAACGGATAGCCCTCATCATTCTTAGCGGGTCGTCATTAAAGGTACGGGAAGGGTCAACCGGAGTTTTGATCCGTTTATTTTTCAGGTCCTGGATACCGCCAAACGGATCGATCAAAACTCCAAACGAACCGGGATTCAGCGACCATGACATCGCATTAATTGTGAGATCCCTTCGAAGCTGGTCATCTTCCAGGGTTCCATCTTCAACTATCGGTTTACGTGAAGCTTTTCGGTAACTCTCTTTTCGTGCTCCTACAAACTCAAGATCCAGGTCGCCATGCCTGATGTGTGCCGTTTTGAACTGCTTATATACTGCAATATCTTTAGTGTTAAGGGCTTCCCCGACTTTATTTGCCAGCTTAACACCTGAACCAACGGTGACAAAGTCGATATCGATTTCCTGATCCGGATTGATCCGGTTTAAATAGAAATCCCTGACATAGCCACCTATTACATAGACTTCCTGGCCTATCGAATCGGCTGTTTCACCTATAATTTGGAATATTTCCTTGTGTTTCCGGGGTATATCTTTCAAAACAGAACTGATTGTTTAATCCTTATGAAGATAAAAACAATTGAACAGGGTTACAGAGTTTACCTTGAATTAATCCCAAAAAAGTCGTTAGACCTTTTTTGCCCTCCGGGCCGACATTGAAACACAAAGGTTTATGAGCATTAATTAAAATAAGAATCCCTGATTGTTTCAATGTCGGGGGTTAACCCCCGACAAATCATTAGTCCATCCCGACACGCTTGTTGGGATCGGCCCTTCGGGCAAAATTGTCATTGTTCCAATGACAATTTTGGGTTAATTCCTCAACAGGTTATTTCCTGTTACCCTCAGTTATGAATGATTAATAATGGAATGATCTCCGATATGGACAGTACCAGATTCCCCGGTAATTTCGACATGATTTCCGACCGTAGACTTATCGAGTTTACTATTTCTGATTACTGAATTTTCCTGGATGATCGTGTTGGTGATCACACTATCCTGGATTACCGAACCTTCTTCGATACTTACATTCGGCCCTACCTCGCTGTTCATAATTTTAACATCTTCCCCGATATAAACAGGCGGATGGATTTTTGAACCGGGAAATGCATCTGTATTAAAATTGTGGTTCTCTTTCTCCAGAATGATACCTGTCGTTTCAAGCCATGCCGGAAGAGTTCCGCAGTCCAGCCATTCATCGACAGTTGCCTTCTTAAAGGTTTTCCCATCTTTAAGCATCCGGTCAAGTGCATCTGTTAACTGGTATTCGCCACCATGCCCGGTTATTTGATTATCCAGCAGGTATTCGATTTCTTTCTTCAACTGTTCAGATTCCCTGAAGTAATAAACACCGATAATTGCAAGGTTGGATATGGGTTCACTCGGTTTTTCTACAAAATCTGTAATTTTATCGCCTTCATATACGGCCACACCAAATCTTGACGGATCTTCTACTTCCTTCAACCAAATGACACTGTCAGCACCTTCGATCGTAACTGTATCTTTGGAATCAAAGATAGTATCTGCAAATACGATGATCGCCTCTCCGGACAGATCCTTGGCCGCACTGTAAACAGCATGAGCAGTTCCAAGTGCTACTTCCTGAACCCGAAATGTAGCCTTCGCATCATTTCTTGTACTCATCGCCGTTAATTTATCTTTGATCTCCTGGCTAAAATCAGGACCCAGAATATAAACGATTTCATCTATATTCCGTTCGAGTGTTCGCTTAAAAGTCTTCACGATTCGCTCGATGATCATCGTACCGGCAACCGGCAGTAACGGTTTGGGCGTTGTATGTGAATGAGGCCTGACACGCGTCCCTCTGCCTGCCATCGGGATAATTAATTTCATATATTTTGTCCTTGGATTTTTATCTCTTTTTTAATCACCTGCAAATATAAACGATCAACAGTTTATAATCGAATTGAGTCGCTAACTTAACGATATTGATCTATTGAACCTTTATTTCTCTGTTTTAAACGCATTATTATTGCTCTCCTCACTGATCCTGCTCAAACATAGCTGGTACAGGTTTTCATATTTCCTGCAAATGTTCCAGCAGCATGGTTATAAGCTGAATGAATTTTATCACTGGATCATACGGAATTTTTACAACAGGGTGATCGTGGCTGAACACTTTCTCATCGTTATCGTCATTTTTTCCCTGCTTTTTTTCCTATCCGAACGGCTGACCATCACCGCTGCCACATTGATTCTCAGCCTTTTCACTATTTTTTGGTTTGGTTCAACATCCAGGTATAAACCTGACAAAGATAAAAAACCATTGGTCTACACAGCAAGAATGAAGCGGCTTGCCGGCACTCTTGCCGTAATTTTTCTCTTGTTTGCATATATCGTGATCGATCTGTCCTTTACCGGCAGGTTTCTGAATACTCCCATAGTGATTCGTGATACCGGGAGTGCACTGATGATTGCAGAACCTTATTTCCTTCTATTCGGCCTGATTATTGCCGATATGTCGGTTCCGTTTTTTCTGTTTCTCGCTGCTCTTCTTATGAAACCCGTAGAAAGCAGAGTACATAACCGTTTTAAAAAGAAAGCACGTAAAAAACTTGCTGGGTTACCGGACCTTAAGGTGATTGCGATTACCGGCAGCTATGGAAAAACGAGTACGAAATATATGATTCATTCGCTTCTCCGGGAACGGTATAACGTCTGTATGACACCCGGAAGTTACAACACCCCGATGGGTATCTGCAAGGTGATCAATAACGACCTGGAAGCAAGACACCAGATATTGTTGCTTGAAATGGGTGCACGGTACGAAGGTAATATTAAAGAACTTTGTAATATAGCAAAACCGGATGTTGCCGTAATAACAAATGTCGGCAAAGCTCATCTTGAAACTTTCGGTTCACGCGAAACCATCATCAAAGAGAAGTCCACTCTTGCAAAAGAATTGAAACCCGGTGGCATTCTTGTTTTGAACGGGGATGATGAACATGTAGCAGCTATGGCAGATCTGAGCCCGGATTCTGATGTCATTTTTGCAGGCATAGGCCAGGGTTCCATTCGTGCATCAGATATTACCTATAATGAAAATGGTACCAGCTTCATTCTAAAATGGCATCGTAATAACGAAATAGTGAATGAACAGCAGATTAACATGAAGCTGCTGGGCTTCCATAACGTACAGAATTTCCTGCTTGCTGCAGCCGTCGCACACAAGTTTGAAATCAGGCCGGGCACCATCGCTCATGCCGCCGAAAGAATTGAACCGGTAGAACACCGGCTTGAATTGAAAAGGAGGAACGGACTTATCATCATTGATGACGCATTTAACTCAAATCCGACAGGTGCAAAAAATGCACTCGACATCCTTGCTTCATTTACTACCGGCCGCAAGATTATCATTACGCCCGGTATGATTGAACTGGGTGACTTGCAGGATACAGAAAATCAAAAATTTGGCAGACTGATTGCTGAGGCCGGCCTTGACCTCATTATCCTGGTGGGTAAAGAACAAACAGACCCGATTCTAAAAGGGATTAAAAATATCAAACCGGATGCCAACAATATACATGTTGTCTCTTCCCTGTTTGAAGCGAACGACATCATAAAAGATTATGCACGTGAAGGAGACGTCATTCTTTATGAAAACGATCTGCCGGATACGTATAATGAATGAGGGATATAATTCAATT
>SLKH01000103.1 GCA_007134665.1 Balneolaceae bacterium | reverse complement strand
TGCGGTTGTACCCTGAGGTGCCGGTAATTCACATAAACAAATGTATTGCCATAATACGGGTATCCGTAATATCCTGAATAATACACTCCATAAGGCGGATACCTGTAATAACTATATGCGTAAAACGGTGAGTAATACGACCAGCCTATTGACCAGCTTACGGGATACCATGCATAATAGGGCCTGTAATGACGCCACACTCCGTATCGGTGCCGTATATGCCAGTGGCTGTAAACATAATGGTGCCGATGCCAGCTATAAGGATAATAGTCGTTATAATAGTAATTGTAGATATTTGTCGTGTGGCCGGCAGACCGGTAAGTTCTTGCTATGTCCTGATGGGCATACCGGTCTCTCGCTTCATAATCAATAAAATAGTAGAGTTCTGCATCTGTCCAGCCATCTTCGTAACCATCTTCAAGCCCGTCCTCATATCCATAGAGATAACTCTCCTCTTCATCCGGTGAAAGTTCTGCAAGCCGTCTCTCCCGGGCTTCTTCTTTGTATTGCTCCACTTCCTGTTCGGATGCATATACAGTTGTTCTTTGTGGCTCTGTTATAATTCTCTCTGTATGGACGGTTTCAAGCTGAGTATAACATCCGGTTAACAATAACGCCGAGAAGGCTGCTATAACTGGGATATGTATTTTTAAATTCTTCATGATGGCCCGAACTTGTTGGTATTTACAGCATCTTGATTCAATTTAATAAACTCAAATGTCACATTGTATCACATATTCATGCGAATCGATAAGATTCGGTTTTGGTTCTTAAATCTCGCCTCTCAACGACTTCGCGATTACTTCCGCTTTAGAGTTAACGTGTAATTTCTTATAAATGTTTCGAATGTGAGCACGAACGGTGTCAATAGAAATATCATACCGGTCTGCTATCAGCTTATAGCTCAACCCGTCTACAAGGCCGTTGATAATATCATGTTCCCTTGGTGTAAGGCCATAATCTTCTTCAGAAACCTGTTTATTCGGTTTTTTAAAGTAGTTGATCACTTTTCTTGCAATCTGAGGCGACATCGGAGACCCGCCGTCCAGCAGCGTCTGGATCGACTCCTTGATTTCCGGTAATGATGTATGCTTAAGCAGATACCCGCTTGCACCAGCAACCAGCGAATCGAATATTTTATGGGAATCGTGATATACGGTCAGCATGATGATTTCGGTCTCCGGGTATTTCTGTTTAATGATCCCTATTCCCTTGATACCCGACATTCCCGGAAGCTGAATATCCATCAGCAATACATCAGGTGGATTGTGTTCTTCAAGATATTCAAGCATCTCTTCCACGGAATCCACGGCAACCGGACATTCAAACTCATCCTGCATATCCAGATACCGCTGTATTAAATCCCTGATTTTTTTATTGTCTTCAACAATTCCGACCACTGCCATAATTTACCTCATTAGTTGCTTACTCAGTTCAACGAACCTGTAACTTTAATATTAAACCCGTTATTTCTGTCTATAATCGCATTTGCATTGATTCTTTTCGCTCGCATGTTAATGTTACGTAACCCCTGGCCCGATCTTCTTCCATTGGTCTTAACCGTGCCATTATCTGCTACATCAAGCAGATATTTGTTGCCCTTCATTGACAACCTGATATTTACCGTATCTGCATTCGAATGCTTGGCAATATTATTTATTGACTCTTTGTATATAAGGTATAGATTTTCTTTGACTTGTACAGGAATTTGCTGTTCAGTATCCAGATCTGAGAAATTAAAGTTAACCATCATACCTATGGGTGAAAGCAATTTATAGGCATGATCCTGCATCCGGTCGGTCAGGTCACCGGCAGTATCATTCCGGGCATCAATCGACCAGACGATATCATCAAGGGTGGATACGATGCGTCGGCTGTGTTCACCTATCTGTTTTAACGTATTTTCCACAGTCTCATCAAGATCACCGGTACGCAGGAAATCGGTTTGAAGTGCCAGTTCCGTTAATGAAGCTCCAACATCATCGTGCAGGTCACTTGCAATCTGCACACGCATGCGTTCCATTTCAATCAGCCGGCTCACCCTGTAGTAGTTGTAAATAAACAGAATTATTCCAACCACAATTAACCCAATCAGCATAAAAAACCACCACTGAAGCCAGATCGGAGGTGCAATTTCAAATTCATAACTTCGGATGATTTCGCTTCTGACACCGGCAGAATTATATGCCCTGAGCTGAAAAGTATATTCACCAGGTGAGAGGGATGGATAGCGAACCACCCGGTCATAACCGTGTGTCCACGCTTCATCCACCCCATCGAGCCTGTATTCAAACAATACCTGTGATGGGGCAGCAAATGAGATACCGGTGAAATCAAACTGCAGGAAGTTTCTATCGTGCCTTCGGGTCATTCTCTGATCAGGATCCACAGGATTTCCTGCAAATAACACTTCATTAAAGTGCGGAATCGGAGGCACATCCCGATCAGGGAATCGTTCCGGGAAAAACCGGCTCACACCTTCCACCGTACCGAGCCAGACCGCTCCTGTACGATCGATATAGAGTGCGCCTGCATTCATTTCATTGGTTACAAGGCCTTGCTCCCGGTTCACAAGCTGAAATGCCAGGTCTCTCTCAATCGTTGAACCGGCTGCATTATAGCGTTCATAATCAAACCGGATAATTCCGATATTGGTACCGACCCAGTAGTGGTTATTGTGATCCTGGAACATGAAATAGGCCAGGGTTGATGAGTGCCCGAAGCTTGATGCAAACATCTCCGTAATCCTGTTTTCCCTGTCAAACCTCGCAAAACCATTAAAAGTAGATACCCATGCTTCATTATCATGATCGAGCAGAATACTGATCACCCCATTACTCGGAAGGCCGTCTTCTATCGTATACCGGTGAAACTCCCCGTCTTCGATCACCACTATACCACCATAGGTTGCAAACCACATATTACCTTCGTTGTCCTGCCGGATCGACATAATGGTGTTATTTTCAAGGTGATTTGTATCGTCATAAATCATCAGGCTATCGCCCGAAAAGTGATAGATCCCGTCGTTATAGGTACCGATCCAGAAATCCCCATTATCCGGATCCCTGTAAAATGCCCGGATCATTTCAATGTCCCTGAATGTTTCATCAGGGGAGCGAACCTGCCCGTTTTCAATAATAGATATTCCATTCCGTGTTCCAACCCATATTTTACCTGTCCCATCACTGAATGTTGTAAACACCCTGTTATCAATCAGGCCGTCGCTCTCAGTGTAAGTATATATCTGAGTACCATCGTAATGCATAACTCCGCCGCCAAACGTTGATATCCAGAAATGGCTGTTTTCATCTTCATGGAACCCGGTGACTACATTATTCGTCAATCCGTTTTCTGTTGAATAGTTATGAAAGTAATCTCCAAAGTAGATATTCGCCCCTCCCCCGAGTGTCCCAAACCATACATTGCCTTCCCGGTCAATCAGTGTTGAGTTGATAATATTACTCGTCAACCCTTCTTCAATGGTGAATCTACGGAACGTACCGTTATCAACGTATGTCGCACCTTCGTCCGTCGCCAGCCATGCTCTTCCCGGCGCCTCGACAGCAATTGATTGTACCATATTATGACTTAGGCCGTGTTCAGTGTGATAATTTCGAAACTCCATATCTTCAAAAATGGAAAAACCCTGTGATGTGCCGATCCAGAGTACTCCATCTTCATCGGCAGCCAGGGAAAAGAGGTTATCTGACGGCAGGCCGTTTTCCATCGTAAATATATTGAAATTACCTGCATCGAGGTTTCCCAGGCCGTTATCAGTAGCAAACCAGAGAATACCATCAGAGGTTTCTGTAATATCCCGTACTGCATTACCCGCAAGGCCGTGAACAGTTGTATACTGGGTTAGGCTAAGATTTGAATCGAGTAACCAGATACCCGCATCTTCGGTACCGATCCACCAGTTACTGTTGGTGTCCTGATGAATAGCTGTCACTGAATACCGCTGTAGGTCCGACAAAAAATCCATGCTCAGCACAGTATCTTTCTCCATAATATTAATCCCGGAATCAGTGCCAATCCAGAGCCGCCCGGATTGATCTTCCGTAATCGTATTCACCTGGTTACTATTCAGGCCCTGGTGCCTGTACCAGGTTCTCATCTCCCTGCCGTCAAACCGATTGATTCCATAACCGGTTGCGAACCACATATATCCGTCGCTTCCCTGGAACAGGTCGTGAACCACCGATTCACTCAATCCCTGCTCAATTGAATAGGAACGAATAGGAAGATGCTGTGAAATTGCTTCTGCAGCAAATCCGTATGAGAATAACAGGATGATTGTGAGTCGTAAAAATGCCATACGCCGGAAAATAGCATATTAACCTTAAATGTTATATAACACATCCATGTGAATCACGTCAGGCGGGATCAAAGTCGAGGATGTTACTGTAATGTAACCTGAATTTTAAAATGCGAAAAGTGTTGCAGAAAACAAGGAATCCTGTCTATTTAAATGAAAAACTGTATTTTCATTTATCCCAAAAAAGTCGTTAGACCTTTTTTGCCCTTCGGGCAAAATTGTCATTGTTTCAATGACAATTTTGGGTTTATAATAACAGATAATATGCATCAATAACCCCATATGAACAAATTCCAATCCATGGTTGGCCAGCGATTCAGGTTAGCCATGCCTCTGGTGTTACTCCCCCTGTTGATCCTGTGGATTTCAGGTTGCAAAACCGCGGAAACTGTCACAGATGTTATTGAGGATGATTTTACCCCTCTCGACGAATTTTTCATGAAATCCTCAGTATTCTCGCAGAGTATGACCGGATTTGCTCTTTATGACCCGGACACCGGTGAGATGCTTCACGAACACAATGCACAACTTTTTTATACACCTGCTTCCAACACGAAGATATTTACCCTTTATGCAGCGCTGAATGCATTGCCGGATACACTCCCTGCACTGAGGTACACCATACAAAATGACACCCTCTATTTCCGGGGAACCGGTGACCCCACATTCCTGAATTCCAATTTCAACAACGATGCGGCTTTCCGTTTCCTGAAAGGCCGTGAGGAAACCCTGGCTTATTATGACGGACATTACGACGACCACCATTTTGGTTCAGGCTGGCCCTGGGACTGGTATCCTGCTCCATACGCACCTGAAAAAGCACCTTTTCCGATCTATGGAAACGTGATGACCTTTCAGGCACAGCAGGTCGCTCTGGTTATGCTAAACGAAAAAGAACCTGTAAAACCAGCCATCTTCGAAAAATACCTGGATAACATCGGATGGAACTCAAGCCAGCTCGCCCTGATTGACCGGGAATTCAGGGATAACCGCATCCTCTATGCCCCTAAAGCCGATACCGCCCGGCAGCAGCG
>SLKH01000332.1 GCA_007134665.1 Balneolaceae bacterium | reverse complement strand
GACCTACGGAGACATAAACAATGGCTGACGTTAAAGACTTAGCTGAACAACTGGTTAACTTAACCATTAAAGAAGCCAATGAACTTGCCAAAGTTCTTGAAGAAGAATACGACATCAAACCAGCTGCAGCTGCAGTGGCAGTGGCCGGTGGACCCGGTGCTGGCGACGGTGCTGATGCCGGTGAAGAGAAAACCGAATTCGATGTAGTTCTGAAGAGTGCCGGTGCAAAGAAGATCGCCGTTATTAAAGAAGTCCGCGGAATTACCGGCCTCGGACTGAAAGAAGCTAAAGAGCTTGTTGACGGTGCTCCAAACACTGTGAAAGAAGCAGTTGCCAAAGAAGAAGCTGAGCAATTGAAATCACAGCTTGAAGATGCCGGTGCTGAAGTAGAACTCAAGTAATTTCTTGATTTTGTACAATTTGCCTTAGCCAATATCGTTATACGGTATTGGCTATTGGCGTCTTATCTTAAATCAGTCAGGAGCCGATATGGCTATTAGTCGTTTATGATTTACGACGAAACATAACACGTCCTTATTTTTAACTAAAGGAGAACATCCTTTTGAGTAATACTATGGAGAAAATTCCGTTTACCGACCGTTTAACTTTTGGCCGCACAACACAAGTAATTGATTATCCGGATTTCCTTGATATCCAGCTCGCTTCATTCGAATATTTCACACAGCTGGATGTCGCTCCAAAAGACAGGGAAAATCAAGGGTTGCAGAGAATATTTAATGAGAACTTCCCCATTGTTGATTCGCGGGAAACTCATATTCTCGAATTTATCTACTACTCTGTTGATACGCCAAAATATAATATAATTGAATGCCAGGAACGGGGATTGACTTATGCTGTTCCTTTAAAAGCCAAACTCAGACTCTCATCTTTAGATGAATCGGATGAAGCATCTGAAACCATTGAACAGGAAGTATTTCTTGGTGATCTCCCTTGGATGACAGAAAGAGGTACTTTTGTGATTAATGGCGCTGAAAGGGTAATTGTAAGCCAGTTGCACCGGTCACCAGGTGTATTTTTTGGCCAGTCGGTTCACCCTAACGGTACACAACTCTATTCAGCCAGGGTGATTCCGTTTAAAGGTTCCTGGATTGAGTTTACTACCGACATCCGGGATGTTCTCTGGGCTTATATAGACAGAAAGAAAAAGGTACCTGCTTCTACTCTGTTAAGAGCCCTTGGGTATAGTTCTGATATCGACGTCCTTAATCTTTTTGATCTTTCTGAAGATGTTAAATTTGGATCAAAGAAAAACTACAATGACAACCTGGTTGGAAAAAGGCTTGCAACCGATATTGTAGTTGAAGAACAGGAAGAAGTTGTAGATGAGGAGACCGGAGAAGTTACGGAAGCTGTAAACCGTAAAATACTTCTTGAAAGAGATCATGAATTGACTGAAGATGATTATGGACTTTTGAAAGAAGCTGATCTGAAGACCGTTCTGGTTCAGAAAATCAGTACCGAAGAATCTGAACGTTCGGTAATGATGAATACCCTCCGAAAAGATTCCACTCACGATGAAGTGTCTGCACTTGGAGAAATCTATCAGCAAATCCGTACTGGAGAAATGCCGGATCCGGAAACTGCACGATCAGTATTGGAGAGACTATTCTTTAGTGACAAGAAATACGATCTCGGAGAAGTTGGCCGATACCGGTTGAATAAACGCATGAAGCTTGATGTAGATCTCGATACACGATACCTGACTAAAGAAGATATCGTTGCTATCATCCGCGAACTGATACGTTTGAAAGAGTTGAAGTCGCATGTAGATGACATTGACCATCTTAGTAACAGACGTGTGAGGACTGTCGGGGAGCAATTGGGACAGCAGTTTGCAATTGGCCTGGCACGAATGAGCAGAACCATTCGCGAACGAATGAATTCAAGGGATGCTGAGCAGCTAACACCCCAGGATCTTGTGAATGCCCGTACTATTTCAAGTGTGATTAACACATTCTTTGGTACCAACCAGCTTTCTCAGTTTATGGACCAAACCAATCCGATTGCGGAGTTGACACACAAACGAAGGATGTCTGCTCTGGGCCCCGGTGGATTGACGAGAGAACGGGCAGGTTTTGAAGTTCGTGACGTACACTACACTCACTACGGCCGACTCTGCCCGATTGAAACACCGGAAGGGCCGAATATCGGTTTAATATCATCTCTTTGTGTACATGCTAAAGTGAATGATTTTGGATTTATTGAAACACCATATCGTAAAGTTAAGGATGGTGTTGTTACCAAATCGGTGGAATATCTTGCTGCAGAACAGGAAGATGAAACTGTAATTGCACAGGCAAATGCTCCTTTGAATTCCGATTCCACATTTGTTAACGACTCAATATTCTCACGATTCAGGGATAGTAATGTCGGTTTGGCAAAACCGGACGAAATTGAGTATATGGACGTCTCGACAAACCAGATTACATCATTGGCTGCTGCACTGATTCCATTCATTGAACATGATGACGCTAACCGTGCATTGATGGGATCCAACATGCAGCGACAGGCAGTTCCATTGTTGCGTCCGGAATCGCCTGTGGTCGGAACCGGTCTTGAGCACAGGGCTGCTAAAGATTCAAGGGCAATCATTACCGCGGAAAACAAGGGTGAGGTGGTATACGTAAGTGGTACCGAAGTCCGTGTCAAGTACGATAGGAATGAGATTCAGCAAAACTGCTATTTCGATGAAGGTATCAAATCTTACAGGCTCCAGAAGTTTGAACGGAGTAACCAGGATACTACGATCAATCAAAGGCCTGTTGTCAATATTGGCGACAAAGTAAAAAAGGGTGATACCCTAGCCGATGGATGTTCAACGGATCATGGTGAACTTGCACTTGGACGGAATCTACTGGTTGCATTTATGCCGTGGCGTGGCTATAACTTTGAGGATGCGATTGTAGTCAGTGAACGAATCGTGCAGGATGATATTTATACCTCTATCCATATCCAGGAGTTTGAACAACAGGTTCGTGACACCAAGCGTGGTGAGGAGGAGCTGACCCGTGAAATTCCAAATGTGAGTGAAGAAGCGACAAGAAACCTCGATGAAAGAGGAATTATCAGGATTGGAGCCAAGGTCAATCATGGCGACATACTTGTTGGAAAGATCACTCCGAAAGGTGAAACCGACCCTACTCCGGAAGAAAAACTGCTTAGAGCGATATTCGGTGACAAAGCCGGTGATGTGAAAGATGCATCGATGAAAACACCACCAGGTGTATCCGGTACCGTAATCAATACCAAACTTTTCAGCCGTAAACGTGATGAACAAATATCACGTAAGGAAGAGAAGAAAATGGTTGAACAGGAAAATGAACGTCATTCAAGCCTGCTGGCTGACCTGAATAGTAAATGGGCTGACAAAATGTATTCACTGCTCAGAGATAAAACCTCTCCGGGCGTTGAAGATTTTGGCGGAAATGAACTGATACCGAAAGGTGAAAAGTATAAAAAATCAGTTTTTGAGCAGCTCGATCCGGTAAATATCAATGAAAACATTGATTGGGCAACAGATGAAAACCTTGTTGAACACGTAAAACTTCTTTTCAAGAATTACAGAGAAGAGCGACGGAGAATTGATTCCGAGGCAAAACGCCGCAAATACCAGATTCAGGTAGGTGATGAACTGCCACCGGGAATTATTCAAAAAGCTAAAGTTTATGTAGCCAAAAAGAGAAAACTTCAGGTTGGAGATAAAATGGCCGGCCGTCACGGAAACAAAGGTGTTATTGCCAAAGTAGTTCCAGTTGAAGATATGCCATATATGGAAGACGGTACTCCGGTTGATATCCTGTTAAATCCACTGGGTGTACCATCAAGGATGAACCTTGGACAGATCTATGAGACAATTCTCGGATGGGCTGCGAAAAAACTCGGAGTCAAATTTGCGTCACCGATATTTGATGGTGCAACCTACGACCAGGTTCAGGAACAACTTGAAAAAGCAGGCTTGCCCAAGGATGGTCGGGTTATGCTTTATGACGGGAAGACCGGACAGAAAATGGATCAGAAAACAACAGTTGGATATATCTATATGCTGAAACTCAATCACCTGATTGAAGACAAGATGCATGCACGATCCATCGGCCCGTATTCACTGATTACTCAGCAGCCATTAGGTGGTAAAGCACAATTTGGTGGTCAGCGACTTGGTGAAATGGAAGTCTGGGCACTATATGCATACGGAGCATCCAATATTCTGAAAGAAATGCTCACTGTAAAGAGTGACGATGTAAAAGGCCGCTCAAAGGTTTATGAAGCAATTGTGAAAGGTGAAAATCTGCCGGAAGGTGATGTGCCTGAATCATTCAAAGTATTGCTTCGCGAATTGATGGGTCTCGGACTCGAAATCCATATCGACTAAATTTAGTTAATCAAAGCTTAATCGGAGGTAAACCCTTGCCGACAACGAAAACATTAACCGTTACCAAGGATTTCAATGATATCGGAATCTCATTAGCTTCTGCTGAAACGATATTATCTCGTTCGCATGGTGAGGTTCTGACACCAGAAACTATTAATTACCGTACCTTTAAACCGGAGATGGATGGTCTTTTCTGTGAAAAGATTTTCGGGCCGGTCAAGGATTACGAATGTCATTGCGGAAAATATAAAAGAATCCGGTACAAAGGGATTATTTGTGACCGCTGTGGTGTTGAAGTAACCCGCAAGGCAGTCAGAAGAGAGCGAATGGGCCATATCACCCTGACTGTACCGGTTGTCCATATCTGGTATTTTAAATCCCTCCCTAACAAGATAGCCTATCTGCTCGGCCTTTCATCCAAGAATCTTGAAAGAATCGTGTACTACGAAACTTTTGTCGTGGTTAATCCCGGGCTGGCCAAAGATCTTGGCTATAAGAAAGGTGACCTGATTAGTGAGGAAGAGAAGTTTGATATCTTTGACCAGCTTCCGGAAGATAACTTTGAACTTGAAGATGATGATGAGGACAAATTCATTGTAAAAGAAGGTGCTGATGCGATTGAAGCCCTTCTGATGAATATGGACCTGGATGATACAGCTTACAGGCTCAGGGATGAGGTACGCAATGAAACCTCTCAGATGCGGAAAAAGAAAAAGTTGAAGCGTCTTCAGGTAATTGAATCGTTCCGAGCAGCCAATCAGCATACGGAAAACCATCCTGAATGGATGGTTCAAAGGGTTATTCCGGTTATACCACCTGAATTACGGCCACTTGTGCCCCTTGAAGGAGGACGTTTTGCAACTTCCGATCTGAATGATCTTTATCGAAGAGTGATCATCAGAAATAACAGGTTAAAACGCCTCATCGATATCAAAGCGCCGGATGTAATCTTGCGTAATGAAAAGCGGATGCTGCAGGAAGCTGTCGATTCATT
>SLKH01000340.1 GCA_007134665.1 Balneolaceae bacterium | reverse complement strand
TTCACTATTCAATATCTCTAATCCGGCCAGACCCGAATATACAGATCTCTGAAGTAGATACGGCTGTTGGGATCGTGAGCCTGCAATGCAACCGTTCCTCTGTTCAGACTGATCGTTCCTTCTCTTGTACGCGGTTCCGCATATGTCATGACAACTTCATCATCCACCTTAAACAGTATATCCCGTCCGTCAACACTGATGTAATAGTGAAACCATTCATGGTCCTCATGAGGAGCATCATCCATAACATCGTTTACAGCATACAGGCTGCCGGTTTTTCTGCGGTCACCATGTGTTGCATTAACCTGTGCTTCGTATCCATGCTGTGGCCATCCGTAATCCTGGAAGCGTGTGTGGAAAAAGATCCCTGAATTTGCTTCTGGATAGGTGTATACATCACTTTTCATTTCAAAGTTGATGAAATCTCCTCCATTGACCGGGCCTTCATAAAACAGGTGGCTGCGGGGGCCGTCCACTACAATTTTATCATCTTCAACCCAAAATGACTCCGTGTTTTCACTTGCTCTCCAGCCATCAAGGCTTTCACCGTCCCAGATTGAGATCCAGCCATGGCCACGTTCGCCTTCATATCCATTCTTTGCAGTTCCGTCATCATTCAGTTTTCCGGCAGCCCAAAGCAACCCTGATGCAACCAGGTTCAGGTTCACATCGTGTCCCATGGTTACATTATGGTGACCAAGCGTACTGCTGAACACCCGAACACCTTCATATTTGTTTGTCCAGGCAACATCGTGGTACATGTCGGTATCGATACCGTATGCCCGTGCTATTGGATTCGCACCCTGGGCTAATTCAACGATTTCATATAACTCTCCATGCGGAGTTCTCCAGGTTCGTGGAAAGTTCGCCATTATCGGGTGAGCGGTATCAACAGCTTCCACAGTGAAGGGCTGATGCCCTTCATGACGGTATGAATATGCACCGATAAAATCAGACCAAACACTGGTATCCTCACGGTAATTACGGTAAGAATGCATACCACAGTGAAGTACAACTGCCGGTAACTGATGTTCCACGTGAGCTTCGACAATACGTTCCACGTATTCAACACCATCATCACCATCTACTCCTGTATGGCAGTGATTGTATAAAACCAAATCATGATTTCGGGCCCAATCTGTATTTTCATGACGCGTAAGACTGAAAGTGCTTTCGGAGCCGCTTTCATAATCAATTACAAATTCAATGTTTCCGATTCGATCAGTCAAGCCCTCTTCCAGGAGATCTTTTTGAACTTCATAGTCGTGCCAGCCACCTCCGGTAATCATTAATACTCGGATCGGATCCTGATCCTGAAGTTCATCTGCAAAAGCAGGAATCACAATTATACAGCACATACACAATGCTGAAAGTCCGGACTTGAATAGGTAATTCAGTAAACTCATAGTTACTTGTTTTTGTTGAAATTTTACGATAATGCATCACCATTGCAATCAGTTGATTTGAAGGGCTTTATAATATAACTTGTTATCGTTAACATTCAATTTAGCTTAACTAATAAGTGATATATTAAAATTTATACCCGTTAATAATCTCTGTGCGGCAAACTGCATTACTATTTTTAATTGTCAAACTGAATTTAATTAAATTAAATGGCATACAAGAATAAATCTCACTTTTACCTTTTCCCTCCAGTTCTTTTCCTCTTGTTCATTGGTTTTATGGGTTGTACCGAAGAGCATGCCGAAACAACAACTGAAATTACAACCGAAACAGCAGAAGAAAAACATGTACTGTTTATTGCGGGAGCGCCATCTCACGGATTTGGCAATCATGAACATTTGGGCGGCTCCACTTTGCTTGCACAAACCATTGAAGATGCGGATGTGGGAGTCAGAACTACGGTCATCAGCGGCTGGCCGGAAGATGAATCGGTTTTTGATGATGTTCACTCTGTGGTCATCTATTCAAATGGAGGGCCCGGCCATCCGATCATGGATCATCTCGACAGTTTCCAGGAAGTTATGGATAATGGAGTTGGTTTTGTTACACTTCACTACGCAGTGGAAGTCCCGCCTGGTGAAGCAGGCGACAAATTCCTTGAATGGCAGGGAGGATATTTTGAAACACACTGGTCTGTAAATCCGTTCTGGACTGCACTCTTTCAGGATTATCCGGACCATCCGATTACAAATGGTGTCGGGCCGATTGAAATCAATGATGAATGGTATTACCACATGCGTTTTGTTGACGGAATGCAGAATGTATCACCTATTCTGACCGACCTCCCGCCTGAAGAATCACTGGAGAGGGATGACGGGCCACACTCCGGAAACCCTCATGTAAGGCAGGCTGTACTTGAAAACAACGAAGATCAGCATGTTGCCTGGGCATACGAACGGCCAAACGGAGGCAGGTCTTTCGGGTTTACCGGTGGCCACTACCACTGGAACTGGGGACATGATCAATTCCGCCGGGTTGTAGCCAATGCCATTGTATGGACTGCAGGTGCTGAAGTTCCACAAGACGGTTTGTCAATTACTCCAGTTAATGTTCTTGAGCTCGCAGAACTTACTGACGACCCGATTCCTGACGACTGGGATTATCAGCCGCTTCAGGATATGCTCGATGAAGCCAACAACCGAAATACTCAATTACCTTAAGTAAAAAACAGATAATGAAGAAAAATAAAGAGAACAAACCATCTGAAAAATCAGATAAAAAGAAACTTTTGAGCAGAAAAGATATGCTTAAAAGCAGTGCGGCCATATCGGCTGCTATGGTTGCCGGAATGTCGCTACCGGGTTGTGCCAGGGCTGAAAATGAACAGCGTATACAAACAGGTGTTGAAAATGACCGGATCAAACAGGTCATTGTTTCGTGGCCATATATGGCTTTCGGAGATCAATGGAATCTTGATCAATTGTGCCAGGCTGCAGTCGATCTGGGTTGTCATGGAATTGAGCTTGTTGGTCCGGATGAATGGCCAACCATGCAGGAATATGGCCTTGTTTGTGGTATGTCGACAAACGGGATGCCGGATCCGCCATTTGAAAAAGGCCTCAACAATCCACGATATCGCGATGAAGTGTTAGAACGGACCAAGACACGAATCGAGGAATGTGCCGAGGCAGGGGTGCCTAATGTTATTGCCTTTACCGGATTTGAACATCGTGATCTTGACAATCCGGATGAAGGTATCATCCCCCCGGATGAAGGCGCAGAATATACGATCGACGGGTTGAAAGAACTTGCACTACTTGCCGAGCAGAACAATGTCACTGTCTGTCTTGAGCATCTCAACTCAAGGGTCCAAAACGACGATAACCGCGGCCATCCCGGATACCAGGGAGATGATATCGACTATTGTGCAGATATTATCAGAGCGGTCGGTTCACCCAATGTGAAACTGTTATTTGATATCTATCATGTGCAGATTATGAACGGGGATGTGATTGCGAGGATCCGGGAATATGGAACCGACCTGATCGGCCATATCCATACGGCAGGGGTACCAGGCCGAAGTGAGCTGGATGATGAGCAGGAGCTATTCTACCCGCCGATAATGGAAGCACTGCTGGATATCGGTTATGAAGGATACGTTGGACAGGAATTTATCCCAACCCGCGACCCGATGGAAGGCCTGAGGGAAGCTGTCGTATTGTGTGACGTCTGATTTTCAATATTAAACCACATTACTCCGGGGATATCCGACAGATTCGATATTTCCCGGAGTTTTTCATGCCCTGCCGCAATCACATCAGAGTTTTCTCCTTTGCAACTCTCATTCAGTTACTTCAACGGATCTGAATTGCCTCAATCCTCATCCGCCACGAAGATCTGAAATGCCAGTATGACAGCTCCCAATACAGCTAAAAGAAAGAATATCATGGCAAGTCCCGGATATCCTAATAATTGAAAGTCTGTATCCACCTGCATCAGCAGCGATGATCCGACGATAAGTGCTGCCAATATCAAGCCGATAGAGATACGGTTTGCCACTTTCTGAAAACCTTTCATCATCTCGCCTTCATCAAGAGCATCAATTTTTAGCTGAATTTCGTTCCTTGCAACATTATCCATGATCCGGTTCAGGCGTTCCGGGAAGTTTTCCACAAGCTCCTTGCTGTCCAGCAACGTTTGAAAAAAGTTCATCGAAGTAAGATCCTGAAACATGTGTTTCTTTGTAAATTCCATTGCATACTTCCTGATCGCATCGTTGGGGTTGAATTCCGGGGACAGGGTACGGGCAACCTGGTCGAGATTCAGAAGTGTTTTTCCTATCAGGCTCATTTCAACCGGTAACTGAAATCCATTCGTTCCTGCAAATCGTACCATTTCCAGTAAGATTTTACCGGTTTGCAATTCACCGGCAGACATATGCAAATTTTCGAGGATCAGTGTGTTCACAGCAGAACGAAATTCCTCTTCATCGGCATCATCCATCAGCTGACTCATGCCAATCAGATGATCTACAACTTCATCCGCATTACCATCCCCGATATTGATCATCAGTTTTAAATAATGGTTGCGGATAACAGGCGATATATGGGCAACCATTCCAAAATCGAGCATTGCAACCCGGCTGTCTTCCATCAGGTGCAAATTCCCGGGGTGCGGATCAACATGAACCAATCCATCAATTACGATCTGCTGCAGATAGGCACGGAACAATTCATCAGCTATTTTTTCACCGTCCAGTTCAAGCTGCCTGAAGGGTGATATCTCCGTGATCTTTTCCCCTTCAAGGTACTGCATTGTTAAAACCCGCGAAGTTGTAAAATCATTTACCGGTTCAGGTACGATAATATTTTTAAACTTTTCCAAATTCACACTGAACTGGCGGATGTTTTCTGCTTCTTTCAGATAATCTAATTCCCGAAGCAGAGTTTTTCTGAACTGCTGAAATAGCCTGTGGACACGAAACCTCTTGCCTGCATCCGTATGCTCTTCCAGTAAAGCTGAAGTTTTATCCAGAACTTCCAGTTCCTTGCGGACTTCCTCCTGAATTCCGGGCCGCTGAACTTTCACTACAACTGATCTGCCATCCCGCAATTCTGCATAATGCACCTCTCCCAGTGAAGCTGTAGCTATAGGTTCTTCTTTAAATTCCTTGAATGCCTTTGAAATTTTTACACCCAATTCACTTTCAACGATCTCCCTGATCTTTTCAAATGGTGCCGCTTTCACATCATCCTGTAAATTAACCAGGGCATTGATGTATTCCGGGGGAAGCAGGTCCGGGCGGGTTGAAAGTAACTGCCCGAGCTTGATGAAGGCAGGGCCCAGGTTTTTCAGGTCTTCAACCATTTGTTCCGGCGATGTTGATTCGGATCTGTTTTCCGGATCATCTAAACCATCTCCGGTCAGCTCCCTGAGCTTTGCACGTTCGATAAGATCACTGTCTGCGTATTTCCATAAAAAAAGAGC
>SLKH01000167.1 GCA_007134665.1 Balneolaceae bacterium | reverse complement strand
TAAAGCTTTGATTGAACTTCTTTATGAATGACTTCCTCATCAGAAAGGGCTGTCTTTGCTTCGGGATCCCAATTGATCATTCTCAGTCCGCGATAGATATAACCTTTCTCGTAGAGGTCAATAAAGCAGTCGATTACTGCATCATAGAGATCGTCTTCGAGAGTGAAACGGGTCCGGTCCCAGTCGCAGGAAGCTCCCAGCTTTTTGAGCTGCTGCAGGATGATACCTCCGTGTTCGTCTGTCCACTCCCAGGCGTGCTGAAGGAATTCGTCCCGGGTGAGATCAGATTTTTTAATCCCTTGTTTTCTCAGTTTCTGTACAACTTTGGCTTCAGTTGCAATTGAAGCGTGATCGGTACCGGGTACCCAGCATGCATTTTTTCCCTGCATCCGGGCCCGTCTGACCAGCACATCCTGTATGGTATTGTTCAGCATGTGGCCCATATGCAAAACTCCGGTTACATTCGGAGGAGGTATGACAACCGTAAAAGGTTCACGCTCGTCGGGAGCGGAATGGAAGTAGTTATTTTTTTCCCAATAGGAGTACCATTTATCTTCGGTAGTATCAGGGTCGTATTGTTTGGGAATTTTACTGGCAGATAGATTCAAATCGCTCATAAGAAAGTCTTTCACTGGAATGATACGGTCATTCTCATTTATACTGGATACTAAACCTGTATATACACCATTAAATTAAAGAAGTTATTTTACCCTGGTCATACGCACACCAAAGTGTCCGTCACAGGTATGTTTGTGGGGAAATGTCTGGTAAGCTTTCCCATCTTCAATCAAAACTTCTTCCGGCAGGTAGTCACTGAGATCATCCAATTCATAATTGTCATATTTGTCGATAAATTTTTGAACCTGTTCCCAATTTTCTTCCGGTTCAACCGAGCAGGTACTGTATACAAGTCTTCCGCCTTTTTTAACCATGTTCCCGGCTTCATCAAGTAATTCTTCCTGTAGTTTGATCAGGTCTTCGAGATCCTGTTCTGTCCGTCTCCATCTCAGGTCGGCGCGTTTGCTCAGTACACCGGTACCGGTACAGGGAGCGTCGAGAAGGACACCATCGGTAACCCTTAAGTCGAGGTCTCGTGCATCAGACCGTCTGATTTTAATGTTCTCGGCATTAAAGCTTAGCGCACTTTCAGCAAGTTTTTCCAGTCGGTCAGAACTGATATCCAGTGCGATAACAGAGCCTTCACCATGCATGAGGTCAGCAATCATAATCGACTTTGTGCCGGGCGCCGCACACAGGTCGTAAATCGATTCTCCCGGTTTTGGGTCCAGAATCGTTGGCGCAAAACCGGCGGCTATATCCTGAACCTGGCAAAAACCTTTTTCAAGCCAGCCTTTTTGAATAAACGGCTGAACAGAATCAACTTTGAAATATCCTGGCAGCCAGTCGCTTTCTGTATAATTGATACCGGCTTTATCCATGCGCAGCTTGAAATTTTCGGTTTTTGTGCGAAGATTGTTAACACGGATGTAGTATGTTGGCCGAGCATTATTTGCCTGCATAAACTGGAATGCTTCCCGCTCACCCATTCGCTTTGACCAGCGTTTTACCATCCATTCGGGATGAGAAAATGTGGTAGCGACCAATTTGGTTCTGTCTTTAAAAGCCGGCTTCGGTAAACTGTCAATATCACGCTGAATGTTTCGGAGAATGGCATTAACAAGATCTCCTGATTTGGAGCCGAGTGTTAATTTTGCAATATCCACGGCTTCATTGATTGCGGCATAATCCGGTGTGCTGTCCATAAAAAGCATATCATAGAGCCCGAGCCTCAGAATGTTTTTCAATTGAGGTTTCATCTCATCCATACCAATACTGGAGAATTCACCGATCAGAAAATCGAGGTAACTTCGTTTTCGGAGCACATTTTGAACATATTCACGTACTTGTGCACGCTCCCTTGGTTCAAGATCATCTGCGAGATAGAATTTGACATGTTTCTCCAGATCAAATTGAACTAAAATTTCTACACTTACAGATCTTGCCGTAATCTCAGTTTCCAATAGTTTACCTTTTTAAATATTCCTGTTCCTGTTCATTACCACTAATGCCGGAAAAATGTTCATTCAGACTGCCAAATAACGCTTTTTTCAATTCGGCTGAAAGACTTTTAAGATATCATTTTCACTTACTTTTTGCTAATACGTTGTCATCTAATTTTAACGTGGAATGGCTGTATATAGAATTATTTTAATATTGATCGTAATTACTGTGCAGAATCAATTGATTCAAATTAATTTTGGTTATTATTGAAGCTTTGCCGGACCCGGGAGATCAAACATATGGATTGACCGGCTGATATCAGTTGAAAATAGTATCTATCAAATCAGTTAATCGGTAGTCTGTTTCTATGGTTGAATCATTTGACTTGTGGATGTTTCTGGCGGGGCTTGGAATCTTCCTGTTTGGTATTTTCCTGATGGAGGAGTCGATAAAACTGCTTTCAGGCCGTGCTTTTAAAGGGTTAATACGCCGGTACACGGCAACGCCAATCAAAGGAATTATTTCCGGATCAGTCAGTACTGCAGTGCTTCAGAGCAGTTCAGCTGTTTCCCTGATGGTGCTTGCCTTTGTAGGGGCCGGGATTATGAATCTTGTTAATGCAATTGCAGTTATGATGGGTGCCAAAATCGGCACTACGATGACTGCCTGGATTGTAGCTGTATTCGGATTTAAATTTTCGATCGAGTCATTTGCCCTTCCGATGATCGGGATTGGCGGACTCGGCCTGATTATCCTGGCAAAATCACCCCGGTATGTGAATATTTCCAAGTTGCTGGTGGCATTCGGTTTTCTGTTTCACGGATTGGATTTTATGAAAGTGAGTGTCGAAGACCTGGCGGCATCGATTGATCTTGCCGCTCTGCCTGCAATGGGTTTATGGGTATACCTGCTTGCTGGCTTAATTCTGACAGCAATCATGCAGTCAAGTTCAGCGACCATTGCAATCGTACTGACTATGATCTTTACGAATGTCATAAATTTTCAGGAGGGTGCCGCTATGGTAATCGGTGCGAATGTCGGGACAACCGTTACCGTGATGCTCGGTTCAATCGGTGGCATACCTGCAAAAAAACAGGCCGCTGTCAGTCAGCTTATTTTTGTAACCAGTACCGGTTTAATTGCATTTGTCTTCCTGCCATTCCTCGTCTGGCTGATACTCGATTTGTTTCATTTTGAAAATAACCTGGTGCTGGGACTGGCTCTGTTTCATACAATTTTTAATGTTCTGGCTGTGGTTCTTTTTTATCCGTTTATCCCGCGTGTCAGCCAATCTGTACAGCAATTCATACCCGAGCGATATGAAAAACTTACACGTTATGTCGAAAACACAAGCCCTGAAATTTCAGAAGCTGCGGTAATCGCCATTCGGAAAGAGATCATGAACCAGCTTTCATATTCCATTGAATACATCAAAAATCTTTATCACATTTATGATAACAAGGGCAGGGCTTCCAGGAAAAAAACTACTTTAGATTACTCTGACCTGGAGCGGCTTCATGCAGAAATATTTGAATATTATGCTAAGATGCTGGGGTATGAAGTTTCCGAGGATGATGCTGCAAATCTTGAAAAATATATCAGGTCGAGCAGAAGTGTAATGAATGCTACGAAGAACCTGTACGAATTATACCCGCAAATTGAAGATCTTGCCCGGGAAGATTCCATGTTCCTTCAGGAAGCGTACCGCGATATTCTGGGAAGAATTAAAGATCTTGAAGAAGTGGTTTACCTGGTTGTTGAGAATGATATCAGTTATGAAAATGAAGGATTACTGAACAGCAGTTATTTTTCAGTTGAGGAGGCAGATAAGGATTTTATTAAGAATTGTGCGCTTTCGATCGCTGAGGAAAGAATTGAAGAACAGCAGATCACCCGGTTATTGATGATTAATCGTACAATTACCCAATCATTGAGAATGCTTCTATTAAGCCTGAAGGGGCTTATGCAAGTTAGCAATCAGGCAGAGGCTATTCCGGAGAGCAGTACCTGATAAATGATTTTACCCCTGTACTTTTCAGGCAGGGGCTGGTACATTCAACTTTGCTTTTTGACTGGTTAATGGGTAATTTTGCACGCTTCAAAAGTTTATGTAAAAAACCTGTTTTTAAGCGAAATAAAAAGACTTAAGAAAATTAAATTCAGAATGAATAAAGGAACTGTAGCACAAGTGATCGGGCCTGTTGTTGATGTTGATTTTGACGACGGTCACCTCCCATCTGTACTCAACGCTCTCTATATTGAAAAAGAAGATAAAAGCCGGCTGTACCTTGAAGTAGCTCAGCATCTTGGGGAAAATCGTGTCCGGACCATAGCTATGGACTCTACCGATGGCCTGGTAAGAAATGATGAAGTGATCGATACTGAGGGGCCCATTTCAATGCCGATTGGGGAAGATATCAGGGGGCGACTGTTTAACGTGGTGGGTGAAGCGATCGATGGTATGGAGCAGCCAAAGGGAGAGAGGCAGTATTCCATTCACAGACCGGCTCCAAGCTACGAAGAGCTGACTACCAGTTCAGAAATACTTGAAACAGGGATTAAGGTAATCGATCTGCTTTGTCCTTATGCAAAAGGTGGAAAAATTGGACTTTTCGGAGGGGCTGGTGTGGGTAAAACAGTTCTGATCCAGGAGCTGATCAATAACATTGCCAAGCAGCATGGTGGATTATCTGTATTTGCTGGTGTTGGAGAACGTACGCGTGAAGGGAATGATCTTCTGAGAGAATTTTTGGAATCTGGTGTAATTAAATATGGTGATGAGTTCTTTGAATCGATGGAAAAGGGCGAGTGGGACCTCTCCAAAGTGGATTATGAGAAACTCAAAGAATCACAGGCTACGCTTGTGTTTGGCCAGATGAATGAACCGCCTGGAGCCCGTATGCGTGTAGCTCTTTCCGGGCTGACAGTTGCTGAGTATTTCCGTGATGAAGTTTCAAGGGATATCCTGCTATTTATTGACAATATATTCCGGTTTACACAAGCAGGATCTGAAGTGTCAGCCCTTCTCGGACGGATGCCGTCTGCTGTGGGTTATCAGCCGACACTTGCCACGGAGATGGGTGACCTCCAGGAACGAATTACTTCTACCAAAAACGGTTCAATTACTTCAGTACAGGCCATTTATGTCCCTGCTGATGACCTGACTGACCCCGCACCGGCAACAACATTCTCTCACCTGGACGCGACAACAGTATTGAGTCGTGCATTGACGCAGATCGGAATCTACCCGGCTGTTGACCCGCTCGATTCAACATCAAGAATCAACGATCCGAAAGTGGTTGGTAAAGCGCATTATGACTGTGCAAAGAATGTGAAGGAGATCCTTCAGAAGTACAAGGATTTACAGGATATCATTGCGATCCTTGGTATGGACGAACTTTCTGATGAAGATAAGACGGTTGTTTCCCGGGCACGGAGAGTACAACG
>SLKH01000368.1 GCA_007134665.1 Balneolaceae bacterium | reverse complement strand
TAATTCCCCCGGATTCAACCCCTTTAAATCATCAGTAATGAACAACCTGCCTTCCCGGATCTTTTCCCCGTCGAGATATACATCAGGGCCGATACAGACAAGGTCCCAATGGATATTGCTCTGGTTGCCATTTGGAGCGATATCATAATCTTTACCAAGTGTGAGATGATTGGAACCGTATATTTTTTCATCAAACAGGATGTCGTACATCGGATTCTGGATTACAGGGTTTAAACCAAAGCTGAATTCTCCGAATTGACGGGCACCGGGGTCGGTATCCAGAATTTCTTCAAGCGCTGTATTGTTGGAAGAATCAAAGTCTGTCACAACGCCATCCTGAACCATGAGTTTAACATATTCAAATGGTTTGCCCTGGTAAACAGAAGCGGTGTAGGTAATATGCCCGTTAACAGATTCGAGTATCGGGGATGAAAATAATTCACCATCAGGTATATTTCTTTTCCCAAAACAGGGTATCCAGTTTTGATCTTTAACTGAAAACTGAATATCAGTACCTTCTCCCCGGAGCCGGATGATATCAGTATTTCGAAGCCGTCCTTCAAGTGGTTTCATTGCTTCGTAAAGCCTGTTATAGTTGAAAAGACAGGCATCATAATAAAATTTTCTGAAGCGTTCGGTTGGCATTTTGGCATTCATTGCGAACGCAGGAGATGGATATCGCAAAACACACCATTTGGTGTTGCCAACTCTTTCTTTAAAATGGACCGGGTTTAAAAATTTTTCAGAATAGGATTTATTTGCAGTTTTACTGACATGAGAATTTTCATAAATGTTCTCACTGCCCCGAATACCGATAAATGAGTCCATCTGCTTCATAAGCGGCAGTTGATCTGCATTAGCCTGATTTTCCCAAAAGGGATCGTCACCAAATTCAAGTAAAAGCCTGTTGATTTCGGGATCTTCGATCTTCACAAAAGGATGGGCATTACGGTTTCTGACCTCTTCCACTAATGCCCGAAGGAGCCCAAGTGCATTCAGCCCGATAAGCTGAAACATGATATTTTCACCGGATTCCAATTCGGTACTGTGTGTCAATAGTTGTTCAGCTAACTTTTTATCGTCAGGGGTATAAATCATGATAGGTTCAGTTTTAGTTAATTCTCATTGAATATTGATGGCACGTGATTACGTATCAAGATCGATGATTTCATGACACAAACTGAGTTCATCAGCCTGGTTGGAGGCAATCACAATCATTTTTCCCCGGTTGCTCAATCTGCTGACAACTTCATCGATCAGGTTTTTTCCCTTTACATCAAGATTGGATCCGGGTTCATCAAGAAACAGGATCAGCGGGTCATGAACCATTGCTGCCGCCAGTTTTACCCGTTGCCTTTGGCCGGTTGAGAGATCACCATAGGCTTTCCCGGAAAACGTACCCGCCTGGAAATTTTCAAGTAGTTCTGATATATCTTTTTGGTCGATTAGACTTCCGTTTCGCTTTAGATCCTGAATAAATTGAATATTTTCTGTAACACTCAAACTCTCATAGAGTTCTATATAAGGTGCAACATACCCGATTTTACCATTAAGTTTGTCCGGAGTCATATGAAGGTCATCCAGGGTCCAGGTGACCGTGCCTTTTCCCGGCTTTATCAGCCCGGAGATACATCGCATCAATGTCGATTTACCGGAACCGTTGGATCCGGCAATGCCCAGTACCGATTTTTTGATAACAAAATTGAGATTATCTAAAACAACCTGGTTGCCGTAACGTTTTGATAGTTGATGGATTTTTAATTGCACCATGGTGGAAAATAAAAATGCCCGACAGCTTATAAAACTTTCATTTTTTATACAGAATTGAGTGAACGTTTTGAGGAACTGTGATTCCTTGTTACATTCCATCAAATCATCTGTAGATGCATGAATTTACTATATTTTTATACCATGTGATACGTTGACTACCCCTAAATAATTGTTATGGAAAGAATCGTTCGAATCGTTACAAAAAACTTTGTTAGCCGGCTCCCCTCAGAACAAGAATTTTACCGCCCGGAACAGCTTCGGGCACTAAATATTCCTGACTTTATCATTGACCGTGTATTAATAGAAATGAAAAGGAATATTGATGATACAATCACATTCCCATATACTGAGTGGGCAGATATCAAACATCGGAATGTTCAGGATGCATGGAATGAATTTACCGAAGTGATCAGTTCCGAAGCACGATTACCTAATGCTTATGCTGCTAATGTGATTGAGTGTGCAGTATCCGATTCACTGGATATGCTGCTTCAGCCACGCAAAAATATTCCCCTCCTGATATTCGGATCCGAGAGAGCACTCGACCTGAAAACACTAAAAGATCGTGCTGAATCAATTGTAGTTTTTAAGCACCTTGCATCGGCTCCGGTTAAATATATGCAACGCAAACAACTGGATGCGATCAGTTTTGAGCAGTGCTGCCGTATTGTAGAAACTGTTGATGATAAACTTGTGAGCAGATATAATGCATTGAGCTGGGCTCAGTTGTTAGAACCCCTGTTCATGCTTTTAGGTGATTCGATCGATACAAATTTGCTACGAATCTTTTTCAGCGACAAACAGCGTCCCCGAATCGCAAGAATGTTTGATGAAATGAATTCATCAATCAGCAGGTCGGGCATAATAGAAGCACTTTCGTCACCGGAACTGTTGGGAAATGCAGGTGAACCTGATCCCAGGGATAAAGCATACCTGGATGATAATGCAATGCAAAAAAAAGAAATGCCCATCACCGGGAAACCTGAACCTGTTGAACCGAAACCCGGGTTGAAGTTGAATGATATTCGTGAGCCCGAAGCTGAAGAGGAAGATATCCCGCTTCACAGCCGGTTTATGTTTGATGAAACGGCAACCGGGGATGTTTCTGATGCTTCTGATGATTCCGAAGATTCAGCATTATCGTTTAATGAGTTATTCAGGCCTGCAGAAGAACGTGATGACGAAGTTGATGATCCGGCGGATAATTTCATTGCCGGTAACTTTTTCAGCGATACAGATAGGGAGGATGAAGAATTAACGATTGACCCTGCTGATGATGAACACGAACGAAAACCAGCAGAACCGGTTGAAGATGTGATTCGGGAGAGCAAGGAGAGTTTGGATCGTGATGAGTTGAACGATGAAGAAAGGGATTCGGGTTTAATGGAATCGTTTGAGATCGATGAAGATCTGGTTAAAAAATTTGAAAAACTGAGTAGTTCAAAATCGGAAAGGAATTCAGATGGAGAGCAATCAGAACGATCAGGTGAAGATAAAATCGGGAAAAATACTTTAGTTGGAGACAGTGAACCGGCCGATGAAGAGAAAAAAGATACCTATATCTGGAAGCATTTTCTGAGTGATGAATATGAAGTTGATGAATCAAAAGATTCCGAAGATGAAAATGCAGGTGCCTATCCATTTATGGAGGAAGAAACTGAACCAGAAAAAGAGCCGGAAGCTGAAGAGCCTGTGCAGGATGAGATTTCGTTAAAAGAGTGGATGAATGACGATGCCGCCCGATTTACAAAAGAAATTTTCAATGGTTCCGAAATAGCATACGGCCAGGCTGTAATTGAGATCACTGATATCGGTGATTGGAAGCAGGCAACCCGCTATATTGAAAAAGAGATATTCTCACGGAATAAAGTAGATTTGTATGATGAAGTAGCAGTGGATTTTACAGACAAACTCCATTCATATTTTATGGAGCTCAATAATAAAAAAGCAGAATCCTGACCTGGTTTTCTATCTTTGCCGGTCAATGAACAGAGATACCAATAATCCCCGGTTCTATGGTTTCAGATGATAAAATTGAACGTTTAAAAAAACTTCGGGAAGAATCAAAAAAAGGTGGCGGGGAAAAAAGAATTCAAAAACAGCATGAGAAGGGGAAGCTGACTGCGAGAGAAAGAATTGACCTGTTGCTGGATAAGAACAGCTTTGAAGAAATTGATGCCTTCGTTACACACAGAAGCAGTGCTTTTGGGCTCGAGAAGCAATTAATTCCCGGGGATGGTGTTGTTACGGGGTACGGAAAAATCAAGGGGCGGCCGGTTTATCTGTTCAGCCAGGATTTCACCGTCTTTGGAGGCTCCCTGTCAGAAACTCATGCGGAAAAGATCTGCAAAGTCATGGACCTTGCAATGAAAAACGGAGTGCCGGTTATCGGTTTGAATGATTCCGGCGGAGCCAGGATTCAGGAAGGTGTCTCTTCACTCGGAGGATATGCAGAGGTATTTTGGAGGAATTCAATGGCTTCAGGTGTGGTACCCCAGATCTCTGCAGTGATGGGGCCTTGTGCCGGCGGAGCTGTCTATAGCCCGGCTTTGACCGACTTTGTATTTATGGTTCGAAATACCAGTTATATGTTTGTAACCGGGCCGAATGTGGTAAAAACCGTTACTCATGAAGAAGTGACATCCGAAGAACTGGGTGGAGCTTCAGCGCACAGCACCAAATCGGGAGTGGCACATTTTGCAGAAGAAAATGATGCAATTTGTATTACAAAAATCAGGGATCTGATTGATTATATCCCCCAAAATTGTGAGGAAAGAGTGCCGGTACAACCCTCAAAACAACCTGATAAAAGCAAAGAAGCCAAGCTCGAGGAAATCGTTCCTGACAACCCGAATAAGCCCTACGACATAAAGGAGGTGATCGGCGGAGTGATGGATGAAGGATCATTCTTTGAAGTTCATGAGCTTTATGCCGACAATATCGTGGTTGGGTTTGCACGACTCGACGGACGCACTGTAGGGATAGTAGCCAATCAGCCATTGTCACTTGCCGGTGTGCTTGATATCGATGCTTCGATCAAAGGTGCCAGGTTTGTCAGGTTTTGTGATGCATTTAATATTCCGCTTGTGGTTTTTGAGGATGTGCCCGGTTTTCTTCCAGGAACAGATCAGGAATGGGGCGGAATCATCAAACATGGTGCAAAATTGTTATATGCATTCTGTGAAGCAACTGTTCCCAAAATGACAGTAATCACTCGTAAAGCATACGGGGGAGCCTATGATGTGATGAATTCCAAGCATATCCGGGCAGATTATAATGTTGCCTGGCCAACTGCAGAAATTGCGGTAATGGGTACAAAAGGTGCTGTAGAGATCATATTCAGAAAGGAAATTACCCAGGCCGATGACCCGGGGAAAAAGCAGCAAGAACTTGAAAACCGTTATAATTCAGAATTCGCCAATCCTTACCGGGCTGCATCAAGAGGCTTTATCGATGACATCATTTTACCTTCAGAAACCAGGCAAAAACTGATTCGTGCTTTTGAACTCTGTGAAAATAAAGTGGATCATTTACCTAAAAAGAAACATGATAACCTGCCGCTTTAGGGTATTTAAACCCAAAATTCCGCAATTTCAGCCCTTTCGATTCATCGGATGACGGGGAGTCATACGATGAAGGCCCCTCATCCGACCACTTCCCGTGATCGGATGAGTCAGGGAACGGGCAACCAAACCCGG
>SLKH01000106.1 GCA_007134665.1 Balneolaceae bacterium | reverse complement strand
CTCATTTTCTCATTCTTAACTTTCTTTGCTTTTTCCATTCTGAGTTCGGTTATTTACATTCGCACTTGTCGATAAGGAATAACTAACCTGTTATACAATGTCTGCTACTTTTTTGATTGGCCTTACAATCGTAAGTATCGTCGTACTCCTGTTATTGATCATTGTATTCAGAATGCAGGCGTTTATCGCTCTGCTTCTGGTAAGTATTATTGTTGCAGTAGTCGGGGGTATTCCGATAGCTGAAGTAATCGATACGATTCAACAGGGTATGGGGAGTACACTCGGGTATATCGCCGTGGTGATCGGTATTGGAACGATGATTGGAGAGATGCTCCAGGTATCAGGAGGGGCAAAACAAATCGCCAATACAATTATTAAAGGGTTTGGTGAAAAAAAAGCTCCGTGGGCACTTTCACTGATTGGCCTGATTGTTGCAATCCCGGTATTTTTTGAAGTAGCACTTATCCTGTTTATCCCGCTTGTCTATGATATTACCAAGCGAACCGGGAAATCTCTATTGTGCTACGGAATTCCGCTTGCAGGTGGTATTGCGGTGGCTCACGCATTCATACCCCCGACGCCAGGGCCGGTAGCTGTGGCAGCATTGATCGGTGCAGACCTTGGCTGGGTAATATTTATAGGGCTGATTGCCGGTTTTCCCGCTGCAATTGTTGGTGGTGTTTATTTTGGCAAATTTATCGGGAACCGGATTAATGTTAAGGTGCCGGAATATATGATACCGGATGTGCCCGGAGAAGAGGAAGGTGTTGAACGCAGAGATCCTGGATTCTGGGTAGCCGTAATGGTAATCATCGTTCCACTGGCGCTCATTCTTTCCAATACGGCAACGGATGTTTGGCTGGGTGATGAACATCCGGTCAGCCAGTGGATGTCATTGATCGGGCACCCATTCTCAGCCCTGATGATTTCGATACTGCTCGCATTCTATTTTCTTGGTACAAGACTCGGGTTTACAAGGGAAGAAGTGCAGCGGGTGGCAACCAAATCCATGGAGCCGGTCGGAATGATCATATTGCTGACCGGGGCAGGAGGTGTGTTTGGCCGGGTGCTGGTTGAAGCGGGTATCGGAGATGTACTTATTGATATGATGAGTACGACGAACCTGCCTGTTGTATTATTTGCTTTCCTTGTGGCAACCGTTATCAGGGTATCCCAGGGTTCAGCAACTGTAGCAATGGTAACTGCGGCCGGTTTAATTGCACCGATCGTCGGTGCCGGTGATTTTTCAGCTCCGCATATCGGTGCAATCACCATAGCTATTGCATGCGGAGCCACTGTGCTCTCACATGTGAACGACTCAGGATTCTGGTTGGTCAAAGAATTTATGGGTATGACTGAAAAACAAACCCTGATGTCGTGGACAGTGATGGAAACAATTATCGGTGTCACAGGACTGATCGTGGTTTTAATCATCAGTATGTTTCTGTAAAACCATATTGACTGAGAAAGGGGATAAAACCTGTAGAAATAAAAAAGCCACACCTTTAAGTGTGGCTTTTGTATAATAACAATGGAATCGAAATTTATTCGTAATCCAGGCTGTTTACATCAACAGCGCTAAGTCCTTTAGGAGTCTCTTCAACTGAAAATTCTACATTTTCACCCTCTTCAAGCCCTTGCTGGATTCCCAGGTTGGGAACATTGTTTCTGTGGACAAAGATGTCTTTGCCGCCATCATTTGGCTCGATGAATCCAAATCCTTTCTGAACGTCGAACCATTTTACTTTACCTTGTTGTGACATAATAAATATTAGTAGTTTTGACACCTACCTCAGGTGTTCATCTTGGGGAATAGAGTTGTATTATCAAACCGTTCCGGAAAAGATTACTATTTGCCGTAGGTGGGAATTAATATAAAAGTTAACATTTTTAAGATATCGGTTATGATGTACAAATCCAATTTTTATTGATGGATACTATCAATCCAGACCATAAGAAAGGTTTATCAGTGAAGATTTTATATTTGTAGAAAAAACGGAACTGCAGAATCTTGAAAAAAAAAGGATACCCAGTATCAGTGGATATCCCTTTGTTCAATGATTATAGTCTGTAGGTTTTTTTCTCTTCAGTCTATTAGAACTTGCAATATAAGTGTGATGGTCTCTGTGATGGTCATTGTTGAGATCTTGCCGTTTTTACTGTAGATGATTATTTAATTAATTGATGATCTATTCCGAATTGGGCTAATTGTAAATGTATGATTATCTCTTAACTTCAATTCTATTATATAGAATAAATATTATTTCAAAAATTAATCTATCTTAATTAAAAACGTCTAATTAAATATTAATTGGCGAATTATTATTGAAATTATATCAAATAGAGTTTTTATGGATTCGGGACAACAGTTCGTAATTAAATCCGGCTGATCAAACAGTGAATTTGATTGAAAGTCAGATTCTTTAAACAGAAATTGACAGACTGATTTGTATAGATTTCCGTTTTGGAATTCGGATGAATTTAAGAGAAGAATCAGCTTATATTACATGTTCTATTTTCAGATATAATTACCAATCAAATAAATGCAGCATTGAGTGATCAAAAAATAATTTTTTCAATGGTTGGGGTAAGTAAAGTCTATAAACCCGATCATACAGTTTTAAAAGATATCTACCTGTCATTTTTCCATGGCGCGAAAATCGGTGTTCTTGGCCTGAATGGAGCCGGGAAAAGTACCCTTTTGAAAATAATTGCGGGCATTGACGACAACTACATCGGTGATGTGAGCAGACAAAAAGGCATCACTTTCGGCTACCTGCCACAGGAGCCGAAACTGGATCCGGCAAAGACGGTTCAGGATATAGTGGAAGAGGGCGTTCAGGATACGATGAACCTGATCAAGGAATACGAAGCTGTAAACGAGGGTTTTAGTGATCCTGATGCTGATTTTGATGCATTAATCGAGAAACAGTCGAAATTACAGGAGAAGATCGATCGCCTGGATGCCTGGGATATTGGAAAAAAACTGGAGCGTGCAATGGATGCATTGCGTACCCCTCCGGGTGATACGCCGGTTGAAATTCTTTCGGGCGGTGAGGCCAGGCGTGTTGCACTTTGCAGGTTATTATTGAAAAATCCGGATGTATTACTGCTTGATGAACCGACGAACCATCTGGATGCGGAATCGGTTGCATGGCTTGAGCAGCATCTGGACAGATATGAAGGAACCGTGATTGCTGTCACTCACGACCGGTATTTCCTTGATAACGTAGCCGGCTGGATCCTGGAACTCGACCGTGGAGAAGGAATCCCGTTCGAAGGAAACTACAGTTCCTGGCTGGAACAAAAAAAGAAGAGGCTTGAAGTTGAAGAAAAGCATGAGTCGAAACGACAAAAAACATTACAGAAAGAGCTGGAGTGGATTCGTCAAAATCCCAAAGGCCGGCAGACAAAAAGCAGAGCCCGAATAAATTCTTATGAAGAATTGCTGTCTGACCAGAGGAATAAACAACGGGAAGAGATGGAGATTTTTATTCCGCCAGGGCCCCGGTTGGGAGATAAAGTTATTGAAGCAAATAATGTTTCAAAAGGATATGGAGACAAACTGCTGGTCGAAGATATGGAGTTCAGTTTACCGCCGGGAGGAATTGTCGGGATAATCGGCCCTAACGGCGCAGGAAAAACGACACTGTTTAAAATGATAACCGGAGAAGAAACACCTGATAACGGATCATTGATTGTTGGTGATACGGTTAAACTTGGTTATATAGATCAAAAACGGCCTCTTGATCCGAAAAAAACAATTTGGGAAGAGATTTCCAGCGGAGAGGATTCGTTGAAACTGGGTTCAAGAGAAATAAATTCAAGAGCCTATGTTGCCCGGTTTAATTTTAGCGGAAGTGATCAGCAAAAACGAATTGGGGAACTTTCTGGTGGTGAAAGAAACCGGGTTCATCTTGCCAAAATTTTGAAAGATGGTGCAAATGTGCTACTTCTGGACGAACCAACCAATGATCTGGATGTCAATACGCTAAGGGCTCTTGAAGAAGCTCTTCTCGATTTTGCCGGTTGTGCTGTTGTCATATCTCACGACAGATGGTTTCTCGACAGGGTGGCAACACATATCCTTGCATTTGAAGGTGACAGCCAGGTGAAGTGGTTTGAAGGTAATTTTGCTGAATATGAAGAGAACCGGAGGCAACGTCTTGGGATTGATTCAGATCAACCTGAACGGATACGGTATAAAAAGCTGATGAGAGAATAGGATCTGAACCGTACTGAAAAATGCAAAAAAAATCCCGGCCTCCTGATACGTCTATGAAAACAGGAAGCCGGTATAATCACACGACAGGTTATCAGGCCTATGATATCAGTATCACCTATATTGGAACTGATATTCCTTAAGACTGATAGTATGGGTTAAAGATTTTTCCATTAAGCATAGTGATCATCGATCGTTGTATCGATAAGGTCAATGATTTTTTTAAATGCTTCTTCCTTGGTTTCGCCACCGGCACTCAGGATCTTACCCTGAAGATTTGTGGCTGTAACTTCAATTTCCGGGCCTTTGCTTTTTTCCGATGTAACTACAAACCCCCGGTATCCATCACTCTTAAGGATGTTCACTCTTTCGTGAAAAATATGGTCACGGTCCATGTTTTGTTCACTGTACATAACTTACTCCCATTCTTTTATCCAAACCTTTCAGTTTCGCTTCCATGCTGTACCTGGTATGAGGTGCAAATTCAAGCCTCTCTTTTTCTATTGGCTTGCCGGTTACACGGCAAATGCCATAGGTTCCGTTCTCAATTCTTTCAAGTGCACGGTCGAGCTGCATGATAAATGCACGGGTTCTTTCTATTAAACGATACTTCATGGCAATTCCTTGTTCATCAGATGCAACATCTGCCATATGATGCATCGTTGATGAAGCATCATCACTGTCTGCATCACGCATCTCCCGAAGATTTGCCTCCAGAAACTGCATTTCTTCGACAGCCTCATTTCTCTTGTTCAATATTATATTCTTAAAATAGTCAAGCTCCCCGTCACTAAACCAGGGATTCATTTTTTTTGAAGTGATTCCGGGCCTTTCTAAAACTCTTTCCATGATCTTGTTATTTAATTGTTGCATAAGCAGTTTTTATTTTCTGTAATATTAATAATGATTCTCAGGCGGGATGGGTATAGGGGGATATCTGAACAAGTTGTAAGGGCAGCCACTACAAGAGTGTCAATCATTTGACTAAGACATGAAAAATCAGGAGGCCGATATTTGAATGAATAACAAATAGTCTTGGTTATAGATATAACTTCCCGAATGGAACTGAAAGAGTTCTCTATTTCGAGCCGAAATATTTTTAGTCAATAGATTCCAAAACGATTTAATACAGGCCATGGAAAGTGATTTTGAATTTGATGTTAGTGAAAACAAAATCGTTATGAACCGTATTGAAGTGTTCTGAAGGATTATCCGGATGAAAGTAAAAAAAAGAAAATTGATATTCAGAATCTTGCAATTTCGCACGGGGCAGTCTACTTTTAT
>SLKH01000108.1 GCA_007134665.1 Balneolaceae bacterium | reverse complement strand
AGATCAACGAATGAGTGTACCGACTGCTCTGCAAGAACTCCCGAACGTGTTAAAAATGTCTGATACACAATGGCGATATAGGCAAGTATTGAGAAAAATATCGCACCCTTATGTGCCCTGGAACTTTTTCGCTGAACAATCATCATATGAATCCCGGCAGTACCAAATAGCCAGGGTACCAGGGATGCATTTTCGACCGGATCCCAGGCCCAGTACCCGCCAAAGGAGAGTGTTTCATATGCCCAGTAACCTCCAAGAAAAATAGCAGTAAGAAGTGACAGGTTAGCAGCAAGAGTCCACGGCAATGCCGGGCGCACCCAATCATGATATTCCCTTTTCCAAAGAGAGGCAATGGCAAATGCAAAAGGAACTGTCATCATCGAGAAACCAAGGAAAATAATGGGGGGATGAATTGCCATCCAGGGGCTCTGTAACAGATCATTCAGGCCGGTTCCGTCGGCTGGTACAAAATCAGGGTTAGCTTGAATAAACGGTGCATTGGGCATTTCCTGAGCGATCGTCCTGAATGGTGAAGCTCCTAATTTCAACCCAAAAATATCCCATCCAAGCAGCATTGAAATCAGAAAAACCTGTGTCAATGCCATCACAAACATCACAGGCTGTTTATATGGTTTCCGGGTCCAGGCCATTAACCCGAGCCCTACCACAAAGGCCATAAAAATCCAAACCATAAAGCTTCCCTCCTGGCCACCCCATAAAGCAGAAAACAGATAGAGAGGTTCCAGGTCGGTACTCGTATAGTTCCACACATAGAAATACTCAAACCGGTGGTTCATGATCAGGTAGACGAGAAGAGCTGAAGCTGCTGAGAGAAACACTCCTTTACTGATCCAGAGCCAGTCTGCAGCCTTTTCAAGTGCCTTCGATTCATCTTTCCATGCAGATAGCCCATATAGTACCATGGACCCGAGCACACTCAAAAAAGCTACGGCAACAAACAGATTACCGATAAATCCTTCCATAATTAAAATTCTTCAGCATTTACAAAATCTGCCTCACTCGGATCGTTATACTTGGAGGGGCACTTCATAAGCATATCATTGGCATAAAAAACATTATTCCGCATCTCTCCGATTACGACCAATTGGGTAGCCTGTTCAAAATTATTTGGTTTGGGCCGCGGATAAACAACTCTCCTGACATTTCCGTCCTCATCCCTCATATGAAATGAAAATTGCATCGTTTCATTACTGAAACCGAACTCTTCACTTCTCTCCCAAACTCCTACCACATGAGAACTGGTTCTGTTTTCAGCCTGTTCGAAGTTGACATAGGTACTGATGCTCGTTCCAAAGTTGTACATCAACAATGATGTAAAAAGTACAATTGAAACGACACCAAGAATTAATTTAGGCTTCATGAATTTTCTTCTTTACTGTTAATTTCTTCTTCAAGTTTTGAGACTTTACGGTCAACCCGAACCATAAAAAATAATAAAATAAACCAAATAATTAAGCTTACCCCAAGAACGACAAAAATCAGGTCGTTTGAAGCCATCATCTGTACAAAAGCAGATGCTTCTTCCATCTGCTCCATGGCCCCCCATTGGTCGCTGTAGCTTTTCGTCAGGGTATCAACGTCTGTATTATATGGTTCTTGTGTAAAATTTAATCTCATGTTTCAACCTTCCTGGCACGTCTTTGTATCGCTTTATACCTGTTTAATATATCCATCATCCAGATGGATAACCCAATAAATCCGATTACTGCAGGATAAAAAATAATTCTGAGTTCAGGAGCCGTCATATCACTGAATGCAGGGTTACCCTCGGCTCCGGGATGTAAGCTCGGCATTTGCCTTGGTATGATATAGAGCAAAAAAGGTATCGTTGTAACTCCAAAAATATTATAAACTGCTGAAATTTTTGCTCTTTTTTCCTCATCATTAAATGCAGACCGAAGAATAAAATATGCCACAAATATGAGCATTGCCAATGCTGACAGATTCATCCTGGGCTCTGCAAATGTCCACCATGTCCCCCATGTAAAACGGGCCCATAATGAACCGGTTAACAGGCCACATATGCCAAATGCCAAACCTACAGCAGTGGCGGTTTCAGCTTTTTGATCCCACACGATGTCTTCATCATTCAGGAACCGGATACTGAAATAAAACGCCATCGCGAACGCAATCATCATTGTAAACCACATCGGAACATGCAAAAACAGGTTTCGAGCAGTTTCCTCAAGAATGGGTATATGCGGTATACGGATCAGAAAACCGGCGGATATAACTACGGTCATCCAGATAGCGACAATATATTTCCAGGTCTTCAATGCGGACTCTTCATTTTAAGAATTTCTTTCTTATCCTGAAAAAGATACAAAATTTCAGTTCAAATTTTTCAGGATTGGAATAGTATTCCGAATACAGTCATTTTTTGCGAATACAGAATAGACATGGAATGTGAAGAGGCAATGAATTGTTAAAGAAAATTGAAATGAATCATAAGCGACATATCAACATAACGCCAGATTGGCGGGCTTATTTCTGGGGCTACTTTTTTGGAATTCTCCTGATTCCCCTGTTTGGAATTGGAGTTATCATCCTCTGGATAACTCACAAAAAGAGAACCTCCGTACATTATGAAATACACGATCTGTTTATCCGGGAGGTAAAGAATAATAAATCTGTAAAAATAGACCTGTTAAGCATAGAAAATGTTGAGACAGAGCAATCCCTGACCGGGCGGTTATTTCGCACTGGCACGGTTGTCATTAAAGCGGCTGTGAGTGAAATCAGGATTACGGGTACACAGGAACCACATAAACTTGCCGATACGATTCAGGATGCCATTAACCTGGGGCATCAACATTTAAAAAAACAAACCGGCCGTAAATATGGAGAACCGGATCACGATCCCGGCACCCTTGACAAAATGGACTATCTAACCGGACTCTGGCAGCAGGGGCTGATCAGTGATGAAGATTTTAAAAAAGAGAAGAAACATTTTGAGTCCTGAAAAGAAGGAAAATCTATAACGTTCCCGATATATTGCGATAATCTGCGCCAAAATCAGCGTAACTCTGCGAGAAACAGTAACGATATATAAACAAACATGAACTGATTTTGAACAGCGTTGATAAGTAAAGCGGAAATCTTTGAAGTTCAACTTTGCCAAACTCAAAACTCAAAACTCAAAACTTTAGACCTTCTGCTATCTACTCACCCTTTCCCTCTCATCATCCTGAATACCTTCTTCAGCTTGCCGCGCGACATTAGTGAATCAATGAAATTAAATTGTCCGGCAGCAAGTTTCTCCCCGCCATCAATTGTGACACACTCACCGGTAATATATTCAGCCATATCTGACATCATGAATGCCGCCAGGCTGGCCAGCTCCTCATGCTTACCGTATCGGCCCATCGGGATCTTTTCGAGGAATTTTTTCTCAGCTTTTTTTGTTGGCAGCAATTGCGTCCATGCCCCTTCCGTCGGGAACGGCCCCGGAGCGATGGCATTGAGCCGGATTCCGTAGGTGGCCCATTCATAAGCAAGAGAGCGGGTCATGGCTAATACGCCGGCTTTGCCACACGCCGATGGAAGCACAAACGCAGAACCGGTTCCCTCGGCATAGGTTGTCACGATATTGAGGATATTCCCTTTTTTCTTATTGTCGATCAGGTAGTTTCCGAATGTGTGTGTACAATTAAAACTTCCATGCAGCACGATATCCACCACTGCTTTAAATCCGCCAGGTGAAAGATCTTCCGATGCACTCAGAAAATTTCCGGCCGCATTGTTGACCAGCCCTTCCATCGATCCGAAATCTTTAACAATGCTCTCTATCATATCCCTCACCCGGTTGTATTCCCTGACATCAACAACATAATACCTTACATCGGTTTTTAAATCTGCCTCCTCACCCTCTTTACGTATAACATCTACCGCTTCTTTTAGTTTTTCTTCAGTCCGCCCGCAAATGGCAATATCCGCACCAAGGGACGCAAACATCTTCGCCATCGAAAGCCCCAGCCCACTGCCTCCGCCGGTGATGAGGATGGTTTGGTTGGTTAAAGTATTGGGTGTGAACATAGGTGTATGGGTTATGGTTACCAGTCATTATTTCTTAAGTCGAAGGTATAAAGTCGATAGTCAAAAGTATGTTAACAGAAGCTGATTTTTCAGAGATTGAGTTAAAGTGTAAACAACTGTCGCCTGATCCAATGATTTATTCCAAACCTATAAATTTCTATAATTATTCATATGTGTCAGATTTATACCAAGGTTCTTTCTACTTATGACCTTCTACTTTCGACTTCCTTACAAAATCTGTCCAATTTAAATCAAGGCCGGATCCGGATTAAATTTTTACACTAATCAAACAACTTCAAATACCCCCGCAGCTCCCATCCCGCCGCCGACGCACATCGTAACCAACCCAAACTGCTTGTTGCGGCGTTTGAGTTCATAGAGAATCTGGGTAGTCAGTTTTGCGCCGGTACAACCAAGAGGATGGCCCATAGCAATAGCGCCGCCATTGACATTCACTTGATCTTCATCCATCCCCAGTTCCCGTATCACGGCAACGGCCTGTGCGGCAAATGCCTCGTTCAGTTCGACCAGGCCGATATCATCCAGGCTCAACCCTGTCTGTTTTAATACTTTGGGAACAGCTTCAACCGGGCCGATACCCATAATATCCGGCGCAACTCCGCCCACGGAAAATCCGAGATACCGTGCCATCGGATTTAACCCCAGCTCTTCGGCTTTTTTCCGGCTCATCACTACTACAGCAGAAGCCGCATCGTTCATCTGCGAAGAGTTGCCTGCTGTTACCGACCCACCCTGCTTGAATACCGGTTTCAAGCCGGCAAGTGCCTCGAGGCTGGTATCTCTCCTCGGGCCTTCATCCTGTTTGAATGTAAAGGTCTCTTCCTCCACGTCGTTACCAGCCGTTACATACTTATGCCTGACTTCTACAGGAGTAATCTGCTCATCAAAAAAACCGTTTTCCCATGCATTGACTGCATTTTGATGGCTACGCAGTGCAAATTCATCCTGGTCGTTACGATGGATTCCATATTTGTCTGCCACATTCTCCGCAGTCAATCCCATATTAATATATACTTCCGGGCGCTGTTCAATCAGATCCGGATTGGGATGAACAGTATAGCCACCCATCGGAACCTGTGACATGCTCTCCACCCCTCCGGCAATAATCACATCGGCTCCTCCGCCCATAATCCGTTCTGCAGCCATGGCAATCGACTGAAGCCCTGAAGAACAAAACCGGTTGATGGTCATACCCGGAACCGAGTCGGGTAATCCACCCAGAATCCCGCACTGGCGAGCCACATTCATCCCCTGCGAACCCTCCGGAAAGGCACATCCCATGATGACATCATCCACCATCTCCGGTTCCAGTCCGGGTGATCGATTCAGCAGATCTTTTATTACCTCTCCTCCCAGTGAATCGGGACGGGTAAAACGCAGGGATCCTTTATTGGCTTTACCGCAAGCAGTCCGAACTGCGGTGGTGATGTAGATATCTTTTTT
>SLKH01000217.1 GCA_007134665.1 Balneolaceae bacterium | reverse complement strand
AATCGATTTAAAACAAAAATAGGTGAACTTGACAGGGTTTTGGGAGGTGGGTTTATGTCATCTTCCCTTGTTCTGTTGGGTGGAGACCCCGGTATTGGTAAAAGTACGCTGATGCTGGAAATAGCCAGGGTTAACCCTGGTTTGAATATGCTGTATGTAGCAGGTGAGGAATCAGCTGCACAAATAAGGCAACGGGCTGACCGGGTTGGAATCGTTGACAGTAAAATGCAGGTTTATAATATTACGGATTTGGATAAAGTGATCAGCCAGGCCAAAAAAATAAAACCGGACCTGCTTGTCATCGACTCCATTCAAACGGTTTATCGCACACAGTTGAATAGCCTGCCTGGCAGTATCCAGCAGGTTCGTGAATGTGCAGCCTTATTACAGCAATTGGCGAAACGCGAAGGTATCACAACATTGATGATTGGCCATGTGACAAAGGAAGGCGATATCGCAGGCCCCCGCATACTCGAGCATATGGTTGATACAGTGCTTCAGTTTGAAGGCGATAAATCCCGGTTTCATCGCCTGCTCAGAAGCATTAAAAACAGGTTTGGGCCGGCACAGGAGGTGGGTGTATTTGAGATGGATGACAAAGGGCTGAGTGAAGTGGCTAATCCATCAGAGCTTTTCCTTTCAGAAATGGACCAGGGTGTCAGCGGAAATGTAGTAACTTGCATCATGGAAGGGAGCAGGCCGCTGCTTGTAGAAGTTCAGGCTCTGGTTACTCCGGGCAGTTATGGTACGCCTCAGCGAACTGCAAGTGGATTTGATCAGCGAAGGTTATCATTATTACTCGCTGTGCTTGAAAAGAGAGCCGGATTACAATTTACGGGCCAGGATGTCTACCTGAATATTGCGGGTGGTTTAAAAGTATCCGATACTGCCGCTGACCTTGCCGTTATCTGTGCACTTGCCTCGAGTATTCGCGACCTGCCTTTAATTCAAAATTTATTTGTCATTGGCGAAGTCGGCCTTGGCGGAGAGATCAGGATGGTTCCACACCTTGAGCAACGGCTTAAAGAAGGAGCTAAAATGGGATTTAAAAAGAGTTTGTCTCCAGTCCCTGAGTCCGTATTAAACACAGAAATCGATAGTATCCAGGTAAATTATATTCAACAGGCAATACCCAGGGTCCTCGCTGAACAGGGATGAGGGTCAGAGAGGCTATTCAATACGATAAAAGATCGTATGTCTTAGTAATTATCTCTCTGACGCCGTCGCTGCTCACGAATACTCTTTTTCAGAGCTTCTCTTCGCTCTTCGGAAGGTTTGGTATATTGCTGCCGTTCCTTGTATTCATTCAGAATCCGGGACCGGGTTACCATCTTCTTAAAGCGGTTGATTGCACGGTCTATACTTTCGTTATCCTTTACATTAACTCCAATCATATATAGCTAAAAACGATTTATTAAATTTTAGATAGAACAGAAATATAAGGATGTATTTAAAATATTCACATAGTAAAGTTATTTTTTTCTCCTTAGACTGTTATTTTTAACAATCATCACCAACAATTCGTTTAAATGGAGAATCAGCAAGAATCAGGCAGGTTTACGGAAAGGCTCTCAGATACGGTTATTTACCTGTACAAAGATCCGTCTGTTGTCATTGACAGTTTTGTCGATGGCGTGAAGGGGAAGTACCTGAATCCTTTTCTATTAGTTGCTATTTCTGCACTTTTTTTGGCATTTATCATCTCTTTTGTGATTACTTACCCGGAAATGGAGGTAACTGCTGCCGACCCTGAACAGGTTGAACAGATGAGTGAGGAAATGGAAGGGTTCAGGCTGGAAGAATTTCAGCAGGTGATGGAGGTTACCGGAGTTATCATTAATACGCAATTTCTGGGATTTTTGAACTTTTTACTGATTCCGCTGCTTGCCCTGGGCAGTATGTTGTTTTTCAGGGAGTCACACCCGGGGTATTATCGTCATCTGATACTAAATGCTTATACAGTTGGCCTGGCGAATATTGCCATGCTGCTAATGGTGCCTGTTTGGATGGCCTTTCAGGCACAGATTATGACTCCGGCAATTCACCTGTATCCGGCTGCTTTTTTAGTAGGCCTTGTGTTGCTTATGACTTATAACAGGTATCTCTCACTTGAAGTCATCATGGATTGGGTACGGGCTTTTTCTGCACTCATCATCGGATATTTCTTTTACTCACTCATTGCCGGCTTTATCGTGGCTATCATCTCATTTATTGTCTACATGGCCCTGGCAATAGGAGGGTGAGGGAGGGGGCTCAGAACTCAGAACTCAGAACTCTGATTTAAACCGCATTCAAATAATATTTTTTTGGTAATTTATATCCCAATGCACCGATTCCAAAAAGGGCAAAATCATATCTCACAGGGTCGTCAGGATCTAATAATCTGAAGGTGTCGGTTAACTCTTTTACAGCTTTCCAGTCGTTTGATTTTCTCGTTAAAAGCCCCAGGCGTCTCGACTGCCGGGCGACATGAACATCAAGCGGGATCATAAGCTCAGATTCGGGTAAAAAATTCCATATCCCGGTATCAACAGGACTGTTTTTTCTGATCGTCCATCTCAAAAACATATATAGCCGCTTGGCAGGACTTTTATTTGCCGGATTGGAAATATGTTTGTGTGTACGCGGCAGGATTTCATTACTGAGAATTAAAAACCGGTTATGAAACACCGTTACTACAGTACAACCGGATTCAACTGCATATTTATGACAATCTTTCCAGAAAGATTCAAAATCCTGGAATTTTTGATATACAACAGAGAGGGATGAAAGGATTCCGTGGATGTCAACTGGTTTAAATGTCCGGTGCTTAAAACCATCGAAATCTGAAGCTCTTCCAGCGTTGTACTGTGTGATATAGTTGTAGGGGTCATAATTCATTCTTTTGAGCAGATCGTCTGTTTTTTGGATGACAATATCACGTCTTCCCCATGCCATCATGGATGCCAGAAATCCTGCTATCTCCCGATCTCTCTTGGATTCAAACGCATGCATAAACTGAACCGGGTCGTATTCGATATAGCCCGGTGATTCAACTTTTTCAACTATGTGATCGAGCCATGGTTTTAGTTCGAGTAACTTTTCAAGACTTCTGCTTCTTAATCGATTGTTCATGGCGGTGTATACTTGCACTTACAGGTTCTGAAAAGAATCTTGATCCCTGTTAAAGCTTTTGAAGCCGTTCTGTGAGAATCTTATTGGCTTTTGGAAATGGATACTGTTCAAGCTGAGTAGGTTTAACCCACTTAACCTCCTGGCTGCTGTTTGGAATGGGAGTCTGGTTTTCAGGCTCTAATAAGCACCAAAATGCATGAAGAGTGATTCTGAAATGGGAATAGGTATGTTTTAGGTCCATAAACTTTTCCAGTACCCTGACATCAACTCCAAGCTCTTCTTTAAGCTCTCTTTTTACTGTAGTTTCTATGGTCTCATCCGGTTTTTGTTTGCCGCCCGGAAATTCCCAGAGGCCTCCTAACATATTTTCTTCCGGGCGCAGTGCAATCAGTAACCGGCCTTCTTTATCCGTTAACATTCCAACTCCGATATGATGATGCGGAATCTTTTTAGAAGGTGATTTATACGGTATAACATCAGTTGAAGAAGTTCGATATGCAATGCAACCGGCTGCAAGAGGGCAATGATCACACTCCGGGGTTTTTGGAGTACAAACAGTCGCTCCCAGTTCCATAAGTGCCTGGTTAAAATCGCCAGGCTTTGATCTATTGAGAATTTCATCAGCGATTTCCTGGATCTCATTTTTTGTAGGCCGGCTTCTGATATCATCCTTTATGCCATAATATCTGGAAAGAACCCGGATTACGTTTCCATCAACTACGGCGTATGGTTGCTGAAAAGCGATACTTAAAATAGCTGCAGCTGTATAAGGCCCAATCCCTTTCAAAGAAATGATGTCATTGTAGCCGGAAGGGAGGTTGCCGTCAAATTCGTTCACAACAACTCTGGCTGCATCCTGAAGATTTCGGGCCCTGCTGTAATATCCCAGGCCCTCCCAAAGTTTCAGCAGGTTCTGCCGGCCAGCTTCAGCGAGCCGGTAGACATCGGGAAATGCCTTGATAAACCTGTCGTAGTAAGGTATTACAGTTTCAACACGGGTCTGCTGCAGCATGATTTCGGAGACCCAGATGTGATATGGATCATCTGATTTTCTCCATGGCAGCGGCCGTTGATGATGTTCGTACCATTTAAGCAATTCATTTCCGGGAAAACCAGTCACGATTTCAGGAATCTATATCAGCTTCTTGTTCAGGATCTGTTTCAATCACCCTGATGGTAACATCCTGGGATGTGGCAGCACCAAACTGGTCGGTTGCAATTACCTGGAATTCAAATTCCCCGACTTGTCGAATGTTGGGCCTCCACCTGAACTCACCGGACTGTTCATTGAGTGAAGCTCCATCTGGCAGATCAACCCCAAGATATCGGATCAGGTCAGGGTCCATGCCATCGGGGTCAATTGCATTAAATTCGAATGAAAACTCTTCATCAATATTAATAGTCAGCGGCTGCAGGGGCGAAAATCTCGGTGGTGAATTGAACGGGCGAACATCAATGCTAAATGTCACAGTATCTGTCAGCCCTGATGACGTAGTGGCTGCAATTGTAAATTGATTTTGTCCGACCTGTGAAGATGCAGGTTGCCAGTAGAGTGATTGGCCACGTATACGGGCGTTTTCAATATTGGAACGATATGAAAATTCAATCTCATTCATATCGTGATTACTCTCAAGCTCTATTGGAATTAGAATAGGGCGCGGGAATGGAATCGTAATATTGTCAATCGGTTTAATAACGGGTGTATCATCAGCTGTTGCCACAGCCTGATCAATAGTACGCTCTGTCTGTATCACCGGAGATAGCCTGTTTCTTTCTGAAACCCAGAGTTGTGAACCGGTTACCGCGAAATGGTTTCCGGATTCCTGATCTTCTCTCCAGAGTTGTGGCTGTTCTCCGAGTTCTCCAATCCAGAGTTTTGCGCCCGTCGTTCGCACCACAAGCTGGTTATTCCAGATTTGTAATGATTCTACAGGCTCTTCCACATCCGCGATGGGCTGGGTGCTGCCATTTGAACCGATGAAGAAAATGTTTCCATTGTCATCAGATCCGATTAACTCGTCACTCGTCAGGAATATTCGCGATGTATTACGGTTAATCGTAACCGATCTGTTAAGCTCCACACTCTCCTCGGCATCCACACGGTCAAGCAGGAACAATTCCCGGTTATCAGCTAATACGTATAACCTGGCGGCATGATCTGAAGCCAGGTCAATGACATTTTTTCCATTTAATTCATCCGAAAGTACCATTTCCGGTTCGGTGTCAACATCATCAGGAGTTTCAAGTGAAAGCCTGCCAAGGCCATTTTCACCCATTGCAATATATATCCGGTTGCTCAGCCTTTGTACAGATTTTGGCTGATAGGGTAGTGTTGTTGAGGAGTAAACACCAAGTACAGAAGTCGGTTCAACAATCGTAAGGCGCCTGGAATCTCCATATAGATATGCAAACCGTACATCAGCCTGTAATTTGTGCCCGCGCTGTT
>SLKH01000035.1 GCA_007134665.1 Balneolaceae bacterium | reverse complement strand
TGGCCGGGCAAAACAAGGTCAAACGCTTCGCGCGGTGCACCGGTTGTTATTACGTCATTAACGAACCAGGCTTTGGGCATGACATTCATATTTTCATAGACATAATAGTCGTTTTGACTATACACTTGCTGGTAATCTTCCAGTGGAAGCTGCCTTTGAGCTGATATGTATCTGACGTTCAGCATGTCGAGCATGGCCATGTTTATGCCTCTCGGGCCAACGAACAACCCTTCATCAATCACATCTTGAATCAGGCTCAGTTTTGCACCGGTATAACCGCCAATAGAGGGATAAAAATAACTGGGAATGGCATTGTTAAACGGATTGTCATCAAGCGGAAGCACCCGGTATGGATATCCTTGAGGTGAATATTTGTTGGCGCGAAGATACTCATCAACCGGACTTCTCTGGCTTTCAATGACCTGAGTCAGTTCCAGATTGCGGTCAACCAGTGCATGTTCACTGATATATCGGTTACCAGCCATTAATAAATCGATTGCACCTAAAAATATGAGTGAGAGAATCAGATAACCGCCACCTATTTTTTGTTGAAAAAAGAATGCAATCATCAGGCAGCCAACACCAATGAGCAACAAGTAACGCATGGTGTCACTTCTTGCTATATCCCGGCGTTCAGGTTTAAACTGTGTTTCAATGATCTGGGATGCACGCTGCTGAACCTGCCGGTTATCCGGCGACAAATCGGACTGCATGGCAATTTGATAGCTGATCTGTTCGTGCTCACGTTCATTTTCAAAAGGAAGGATAAAATTACTGCCGATCAGGAAAATCAGACCTGTGCCGACAGCCACTCCCATAGGTACATATAGTTTTTTTAGCCCCTCTTTTCCTTCTCCGGCTAACTGAAAAACAGCCTCTATTCCGAAGATTGAAATTATCGAATAGCTGAAAACAGTTGCCATCAGCCACATCTCAGGTGTCCGGAATTTGTCAAAACCGGGTAAAATTTTGAACCAGATCTCATTGAGCGGGAAGTGATATCCCCATGAAAAAGTGAGAATAAGGGTGCCGATCCCGAAAAAAAGATATTTAATTTGACGTTTGCTTCTGAACATACCGATTAAAAAAAGGAGAAAAGCGATAGCACCGAAGTAATGAGGCCCGCTGGTGATCGGCTTATCACCCCAGTAGGCAAGGCCACTATCGCCGCCAAATAAATTAGGGATAATGAGTGTAAAGGTTTCAAGAATTCCCTGTGACCATGTAAAAGCATATTCGAGGCTTAACCCACCCGATGTGGCAGATTCTGCTATTGCCGACCCGCCACGAATACTATGAGGGGAAAACTCCATAAGACGCCAAAACTGTTCAGCAGTCCCTAACAGCGCCAGAACGACACTTCCGGTTATGAGTGCTGTAATTTTTCCCCACTCTTTAATTTTTTCTTCTTTGTAATATTTCCATCCGTCATAAATGAAAAGTGCAGCAAAAATATAGACAAAGTAGTAGGTAACCTGGGGATGGCCAGCACGGAAATTTAATGTGCATGCAACTGCAAACAGAAAGAACCCCAATAATCGTTTATCACTCCTTGTCAAAAGCCAATAGCCGCAGAACATCCAGGGAATAAAGGAGTAAGCAATAAATTTGATGTTGTGGCCGGCACCAATAATGATTGGGATATACGTAGTAAAACTGATAAAAATCGACCCGAGTGCTGCGGTTAAAGGCCGAAAGCCCTGTAAAATGAAAAATAAATAGGCACCACCGAGCAGCACCCAGTATGGAATTGCCGGCCATATGACCCTGAGCTGATCAAAAACCTTGTTGTCAAGGTGCGGAACCGTTTTGATATTACTGACGACATAGGAAGGCATCCCGCCAAACATATTCGTAGCCCAAAGCGGTTCTTCTCCATCATGTTCGGCACGATGTTCAAAAATCGATTCAGCACCTGCCCGCCATTGAATCGTATCGTGCCCCATGAATTGCTGATCACCTAAAACAGTAGGAAAGAACAGAAAGACAGGTAGAATAAACAGAATGATAAGTGCGAGGATGTGCTGTTTTTTTTCAGACATCGACGCCAGGAAATCAACTTTTGGCTGAAAGGTTTTTTTTCTGGCCATACCTATTCGATCACTCGTGGCACACGGAAGTAGTCGGAGTCGGCATCAGGTGCATTTTTTAGAGCATCGTCGTGGGAAAGGGGAGGCCTGGCCTCATCTTTACGGAATCGAACTCCGAGTTCTGTTACATGTTCAAGAGGTTCAACTCCACTGGTATCCAGTTCATTAAGAGTTTCCATATACTCTAAAATACGGTTCATGTCGCCTTTAAGCTGTTCTGCTTCGTCATCTGATAACTGAAGCCGGGCCAGGTTTGCGACATATTTCACATCTTCGTTAGTTACTGACATAAAATCTATAGTTTAATTATTGAAATCTGAAGTTAATAAAGATTTGATGAAAACGTGAATACCTGGCCCTGATATTTCGGAAAACCAATCGGTCAATTGAAGAAATTTGTTCTTTCAATACTTGTTTTGTTGATTTAATACTAAAAAAAGCTCGCTATGCTTATAGGATTAATATCGGATTCGCACGATCACGTACCCAATATTAAAAAAGCAGTTGAATATTTTCGCCAGGAAGGAATCGAAACTGTTTTTCATGCCGGAGATTATTGCAGCCCATTTACAATACAGTATTTTAAAGGGTTAAAATTACACGGTATATTCGGCAATAATGATGGTGATAAATACCTGCTCATAAAGAAATTTGATGAAATTAAGGCAAACATTCACGGAGATTTCTATGAGACTCAAATCGATCGGTTAAAATTTGCTTTGTATCATGGAACCTATCCGGAAATTACATCCAGCCTTGCAAAAAGTGGGAGTTATGATGTTGTTGTAACCGGCCACACACATGAACCAAACTTCGAAAATGTGGGACCAACACTCTCCATCAACCCGGGGTCTGTTCATGGTTTTGAAGCTGATGCGATGATCGCCATACTTGATACAGAATCAAAAATGGTACAGTTTAAAGAGCTTTGATTGGTAAAACCATCAGCGGGTTTGTCAATATTTTAAAGCTGCACAGATCGCTTCGGTATATGTGATTGTATTTCCACTGCCACCAATGTCAGGAGTGCAGACATATTTTTGATCCTGAAGCACACGGTAGAGTGCTGAAAGTATTCGGTACATGACATTTTTTTGGTCCAGATAATCGAGCATCATCATGGCAGAGAACAGGAGAGCAGTTGGGTTTGCAAGGCTTTTACCTGCAATATCTGGTGCCGAACCGTGAACAGCTTCAAACATGGCAGCATCATCACCGATATTAGCAGCACCGGTCACACCAAGTCCGCCAACAAGTCCGGAAGCAAGATCCGACAGGATATCACCAAACAGGTTAGTTGTGACAATGATATCGAACTGCTGAGGGTTGAGAACCATCTGCATGGCCATGTTATCGACAATAAGATCCTGAAATTCAATTTCCGGGTACTCTTTGGCAACCTCTCTGCCTACTTCGAGAAAAAGTCCTGTAGTCAATTTGAGAATGTTGGCTTTATGAACTAAAGTAACTTTTTTACGGTCATGTGATTTGGCATATTCAAATGCAGCCTTAATAATTCTTCTGCTCGCATTCCGGGTAACAACCGCAATACTTTCAGCATGTTCATCTTGATCAATCCATTGTTCTTTGCCGATATAAAGCCCCTGGGTGTTCTCCCTGAAGGTGATCATATCCACATTTCGATAAGGGGAATCGATATTGGGCAAAGATTTCGCCGGCCGGATATTACTATACAGATCAAATTCCTGTCTCAGAGATACATTAACCGATTTAAAACCTGAGCCGACAGGAGTTGTCAATGGCCCTTTCAGGACGATTCTGTGTTTATTAATTAAATCCAGGGTTTCCTGGGGTATGGGGGTCCCAGTCTCTTTAAAAGCACCTTCCCCGGCCTTACATTCAATCCAATTTATTTCTGCACCTGCTACTCTCAATATTTTTGTCACTGAACTTGTGATTTCGGGGCCGATGCCGTCACCGGGGATGAGTACAATATCTTGCATAATTAATCAGGTTTAATCTCTTTTACATTGTATGTGCACAAGATATAAAAAATGCAGGTCTGTTTTATTGATGGAAGTGATTCAGCTCAATGTAAAACGTTTATCAAATTCAGATTTTGATGACTCATTGAATTTTCATATCTCTAATTTTCAATAACTGACCAGCTATGTATACAAGAAACAGGAAAGATCAGCCGAGGGCACCGAAGAAAGAGATTTTCGGCTGGGCGATGTTCGACTTTGCCAACCAGGCCTATACATTATTGATCATCACGGTCATTTTCCCGGTACTATTTACGAACGTCATTGTAGGGGACGCGGATGATCAATACCGTTTGGGTAATTTGCTTTGGAGTATTTCATTATCCATCAGTTATCTGCTTGTGGTTTTAACTGGCCCTGTGTTGGGTGCTATCATGGATTTCAGGGCAAGTAAGAAAAAATTTCTGTTCTATAGTTATCTCGTTACAGTAGTCAGCTCTACAACTCTGTACCTGGTTGAACCTGGTATGATTGTGCTTGGAGTTGTACTGCTTGTGATTTCGAATTATGCCTATTCAATAGGTGAGACGATAATTGCCGCATTTTTGCCAAGCCTTGGGCCACCCCAGGATCTCGGGAAAATATCTGGTTTTGGTTGGTCACTCGGGTATGTCGGTGGCCTGGTTTCAGCCGGTTTCGTGATTGTATTCCTGGGGGAACCAGTAGCAGAAAACTTTGAACGTATTCGATGGGTAGGCCCGTTTGCCGCACTATTTTTCATGCTTGCAGCCATACCTACATTCTTATGGCTGAAGGAACCGGGGAAACAACAATTTCTTCCAAAAGGTGAAAGTTATGCAAGTATGGGTTTCAGCCGGCTTGGCAAGACGATGAATGAAATAGGACAGTTCAGGGACCTTTCGATATTTCTGATTTCCGTTTTCTTTGAGATGGCTGCCATTTATATCATCATTTCATTTACCTTTATCTATGGCGACCAGGTTGTTAACTGGGATGAAAATGTAAGGGTGATGATGTTCGTGGTTGTACAGGTTACAGCCGCTTTGGGAGCATTTGCTTTTGGGTTTGTTCAGGATAAAATCGGTGCACTCAGAACGAACATTCTAATACTTATTTTGTGGTTTATTGGTGTTTTAGGAATCTATAGTGTCCTGCATATTACGGAATGGCTGAATGCAATTTTTGATGCGAATTTTGAAGAGCAATATGTATTCCTGTATATCGGCCTGATTGCAGGGATGAGTCTTGGGTCAAGCCAATCGGCCAGCAGAACTTTGGTTGGCCTGTTTACCCCGGAGGAAAAATCAGCAGAGTTCTACGGTTTTTGGGGGCTGTTTTATAAAATGGCAGGTATTTTCGGAATTATTGGTATCGGTTTATTACAGGCTCAATTTGGACTTCAAAATGCTATACTTTTTTGTGCATTTTTATTTCTCGCTGCCATAATCGTGTGCTTGTTTGTTAATCAGCAAAGGGGAGAGGTTGCTGCGGATGCCTACGATGACAGGCAGAAGCTTAGGAAACAAAATGGTGATTGAGT
>SLKH01000004.1 GCA_007134665.1 Balneolaceae bacterium | reverse complement strand
GGAGAGGCTTTCTAACCCAAAAAATCGTCAGACTTTTTTATCACAACGAGCTGATTACTCCCAATAATGTTGCCCGTAAAATGGACCGGATCCCCTCACTTTAGTATGGCTCCCTTCGGAGGAAACCCTTACAGCCGTATAAAAATTTTTATCTGATACTTTTATCTGCCCCTTTTATACGGATCAGCTGAATTTTATCTAACCAAAATCACCCTCTATTTGTATTAGATTCAACTTTGGATTTTTATTTAACCGGATTATTCTTTTGATTAATTACGTATAAATACATGTTAACCAACCTACCTCTTTCGTTGTAAGTCGAGATCTGAATCAGTATCTTATCGGTACATAGGAAATCTTTTAAAGTACTGATATGGATATTTCAATATCAAAAGACATTGAACCTCTTTCTGAGTTTCGAAAAAAATCGGCGGATTTTGTAAAGCGTCTCAAAAAAGATAAACAACCGATCATACTTACCCAGCATGGGAAAAGTGCAGCTGTATTGATGGATGTTTCAGAGTATGAGCGTTTTACCAAGAAAATGGAGATGCTTGAAGACTTGCTTGAAGCCAAACAACAAGTTGAACAGGGTAAAACCCACTCGATGGCAGAGGCTAAAGAAAGAATCGAAAAGCATCTCTCTAAATGGAAATAATTTTTACAGATCGGTTTCTTGATCGCGTTGAAGAGTGCACAGATTACATTGCCCTTGATCATGTTCCGACTGCTGTAAAATGGGCCCGTGGAGTTTTTGAACAGTGCCAAAAATTAAGTAATCAACCAGAACGTGGCAGAATCATCCCGGAATTCAGACGTCCTGAAATCAGAGAGGTTATCCATGGAAATTATCGATTGGTTTATGAATTGAAAACCAATCAAATTGATATGTTGACCATCTGGCATACGAGGCAGATGTTACCGGACGATCCACACAAGGTTGGTTAACGAACCGTTAACCACCTGAAGTATGGTTCATCAATACTTCTGAATTTTCCACTTCCTTAAGTAAATTAATGGTGATATTTAATTCATGGTCCTATGATTACCAAAGAAAAGGTTAAAAAAGAAATTGACAAGCTGTCCGATACCGAGGTGGAAAAAGTGTATCTATACCTCTTTTCTTTGAGAAAAACGAAGATATCCCCACCAAATATTCGTTCCTCAAAAATTAAAAAGGAAACTGGACGGAGAGAATCTGCGATCTTTAGCCTATGAGTAAGGTTCTTGTTGATACGAATACCTTGTATATGGAATCGATGAGGATTCGGCATTTTTCAAGAGAGCCCGAAAGATATTGGAGCAAGAAAATTATCAACTCGTCACCACTCCTAAAAATCTGATTGAATTCCTTGCTGTCACAACCAAGTCTTCAGGATATAATTTGAACAATAAGACGGCTTTGGAAATTGTCGAAGAAATCATACAGGGTATCGATATTGTGTTTCCAACACAGGAGTAAATGGCCATATTTCTCGATCTGATGAACCGGTATCAGCCAAAAGGATTGAAAGTTCACGATGTTGAAATCATCAGTATCGGCCTGGCACATGGAGTACACGAAGTAGCTACGTTTAATACCAAAGATTTTAAATCTGTTAAAGAGATATCAATCACAGAAATATAGACAAAGCCTATCTTTATTCTCGTCTCGTTGCTCTGCTCCGAGATGGCTGGCAGGGCTGCTCTGCTGCCCATTTTACCCCTATCTGGCGGAGCCCCGACATGTTTGTACGGGACAGGCCCGGGTAAGAGTGCCTTCTTTCCTCCAATGCCTGCCGTATCTACTTCATGAACACTCATCATACGGTGTTTCGGACGTCGCAATGAGGTGCTTACTCATCCAGTTCATTAAGCCTCGTATACGGTTCTCCCGAGTGGTCGGGATACCGGAGTTTGCAGTCTCGTTTCCTTCAGACTTTCGGTTACCCGCAATGCCCTTGTCCCGCCTGGCGGGACTAATAGTTTACCGCTCTCCAGCGGGGCCTGTAAGGGACTTTCACCCTCAAGATTATTGGCTTACATTCCTGTAAGCCAAGGCACCCATGCCGGGCACACACCAGCATTTCAAGCGGATTTTGCCACTATTGGTCTGAATTAAAGCCATTGCCGTTGTAGAAATTCCGAGTTTTTACCACTTTATAGACTTCAAATGGCAAAACCGCTTATATGCTGAGCCGTTATGCCCACACAAAACAATTTCATTGCATGGATGCCGTTAATCCATTAAGTTGGAAAATGATCAAATCATTTGGAGATAAAGCAACGTCAGACTTGTTTCATGGCATTTCAAGCAGCAAGGTCAGGAAACTCCCGACCCAAATTCTTGAATCCGCCACCTATAAACTGGATATACTGAATGCTGCCACTTCGCTTAATGATTTGAGATCACCGCCCGGCAATAGGTTGGAAGCATTGCGGGGTGATTACAAAGATTTTCATAGCATCCGAATCAACGCCCAATGGAGAATCGTATTCCGCTGGCAGGATTCCAGTGCCAATGATGTAAAGATTGTTGATTATCATTTATAAACAGAACAGGTGAATCATCATGATTCCAGAAAACAGAGTAACCACACATCCCGGCACAATATTGCTGAAAGAATTTCTTGAGCCGATGGGGCTAACCCAAAAAGAGTTGGCGGATCATTTGGATATACCCATTCAACGGGTTAACGAAATTGTAAGGGGCAAAAGAGGAATTTCTCCGGATACGGCATGGCTGCTATCTGACGCTTTCGATACTTCTCCTGAATTTTGGCTGAATTTGCAGTCTATGCATGATTTATCATCAAATCGTCCAAGCAGACATGTCAAACCTCTTAAGACTATTCAGGCATAACCGATATTTTGACCGGATTGTGTGAGCATCGAACCCATCCGATCCACCGGGCAGATCGTCCGTGCCATACCGCACTTGTCGAAACATCGCCAATCTTGACCCCGGATTGAAATTCGGGGCTAGAATATCGGCCATCCGCAAGCGGATTTTTCATCAATCAGTTGTATCGTTCGCTCACATTAAATCTGGCAGTTTTCTGTAAAGAAATTTCTGCTATTCCATGATAAAAGTATTAGGTACGAACAAACTAAAAAATCGCGCCAACGAAAGACTGCCAAATTTTATTTAAACCCAAAAAAGCCGATAGCCCTTTTTTGCCCTTCGGGCAAAATTGTACGGATATCACCACAATCGATGAGGTTAATTTCATCAAACAAAGTAACTATAAATGAAAAATGTGAGTACTGTGTTCGTAGCATTAGCAGCGCTATGCTGGGGACTATCGGGCGGGATCGGCGGCATTCTCACAGCCCGGGGCTGGGATCCTGTTGTGGTATCGTTCTATCGGGGCGCGATCGGGTTTTTGTTCGTTCTCGTCTGGCTGGTGTTGCGTCCGCGTGGCAGCGGTTTGGCAAGTAGCCGATTATGGTTCTGGTCGGTGATCGCAGGTGTGGGTGTAGCTGGCAACTTCGCATTTTATTTCATAAGCATTGCAGAGGGCAGTGTCGCAGTTGCTGCGACTCTGATGTACTGCGCACCGGTGTTCGTCTATCTCGTGTCCTTCACACTCAAGCTCGAACAACCCACTCTGTTCAAGTGGGCCGCGATTGCGATGGTAATGCTTGGCGTAGTGCTGCTTACAGGCATTTACGAGATTGGATCGGGTGATGTCACGCCGATCGCCGCCGGTGCCGGGCTGCTTTCCGGCCTGTCCTATGCGGTATTCATTTTTGGCTTCAAGTATGCGGCACCACACGGCAGTCCACAGGCAATTTTAGTGATAGCATTTGCGATACTCGCCTCCATACTCATCTTCCTGGGCGATGCCGATCAGACTGCGGCGGTGCTAACAACACCGAGTTGGCCACTGTTCGTGGTGTTAGGCGTTCTTGGCGCCGGATTGTCGTTCATTTTTTATATCGTCGGGCTGAAGCATACAGCACCGGCAGTAGCATCTATTGTAGCAATGATAGAGCCGGTAACCGCAGTGCTATTTGGCGTTATGGTTTTAGATGAAAGCCTGGTTGCCCTACAAATCTTCGGTATGGGACTAATAATAGTAACAGTGACTGCACTTAGCGTAAATTCGATCAATCACAATTCACGCCATTAAATGATGAACGTTTTGAGGGATCTTATACTTGAAATTCTCCAATTTGTTTGATGAGTTATTTTTTTGAATTACTTCTATTACGGCAAGGAATGCCTCTTCCGGTTCAATGTTTTCATCAAGTTCAATTTTTCCATTGATCCGGCTTAAAAATTCTTCATTATTAATAAGTTCCTCTTCATTCCTCCTCAGGTAATCCTCAAAATAATCCCCATTCCTTGGGCCCATACGTTTTCTGAAACGGTTCAGAAATTCCCGGTTATACATCATAACCGATCCTTCGTACGGGTTATACCCTTCAAAATAGATCCCCCTGATCATCACTGGAAGATGCCTGGATAAAGTAAAAACTTCTTCCATATTCAGCATATCCCGGATCACATGAAGGACTCCTTTCAGGACCTTGATCCCAACTTCCGGATTACCCGGAGCACCCACTTTTTCAGCTACATCGGTTATCCAGGTATAATCTTCTCTCACCTGTTTTCTAATATCAATCGCTTTATTCATGACGGTATTCGTATTCCTGATCGCTCTTTGTAATTTTTATTCTAATCAAAATTTATACACTTATTGTAGTGTCAAATTTTTGAACTCTGTAAGTAAAATCCCTACAGTACGGCAACGGGTTCTGCATATAAGATCAGCACTAAAAATGTCTTGGTGGCACGGTCTGATCAAAAATTGTAATCGGATCATTTCTGAATGAGTAAAAAAAGAAAAGCCTGAAACTCTCCAGCTGTTTCAGGCTTAACTCTCTCTCTTAATAAGTATGGTCGAAGCCAATGGTTCCTTACGTCCGCATAAACGGAATCAAGTTCAAAGGGTATCTTCTCAGTTCCGAATGAATCGAAACACTCCTACCAATTGGCTTCTAATTCTTACAATGACGGTATTATTTTCTGACTGATTCATGCCTGTATAATAATACAAACAAAAACTGTGCTCTCATTAAATCATTGATTCAAACTTTCTACTCTAATGTATATTTCGAGCCTCTCAATCTTTGTAAAGGAAGTATACCCGGTCTGTAATATTTTCTCGATCAGTATTTGCAGTAACCCGGGAATCAAAGAAAACCGACGAACAGATGAACAGACGAATGTCCAACCGAATAAGTACTTTATAAACTGTATTTACTCCGCAACAACGCTCTTTTCACCCACTTACTCGGTTAATCGGTTCGTCTGTTCGTCGGTTCATCTGTTCGTCCACTCTTCCACTTATTTCAGCTTTTTCACGATCTCCCTCACCTGGTCCCAGTCGGTATATTCATAATCACGCGACGTATCCGCATCTCCTCCGGATCTTTTACTGATCAACCTCATGATAAACCGCTTAAAGAAATCATATTTGGTATATAACAGAGCTCCTGCAACCTGCTCGACATGATCCGGGTGCCAGCCGGTAAGGAAAAGAAATTTTTCTGTGTGTTCTTCCAGTTCTCCCCACGACTCCTGGTCTTTCGTTGCGGCCGTCAGGCTTACCGAGACAAAAATACTCTGAATTTCGTTGATTTTCTCATGATGCTCTTT
>SLKH01000213.1 GCA_007134665.1 Balneolaceae bacterium | reverse complement strand
CTCATCAAACGTTTCAATAAACCATTCAAGATCATATAGTTTTACCTGTTCAATGTAGGTTTTCGGTTTTTCCAGGGCTGCACCCTCAAACCGTATCTCTTTATAAATAATATTATTTTTAATATATCTTCGAATCTTGTAATGAATATCTCTGAACTCACCTTCACCTTCAGGTTTATAATTCTTGCGAACCCAGTCGGCATTCATATAATCCAATAAAAAGATTCCATCCTTTCGGGTCATACGACTAACACTCTCAAGAACCCTAATGTTTTCATCATCTTCCTTGAAATAACCGAATGAGGTAAAAAGATTCACGACAGAATCAAATTTACCAGGTAATGGATTCCGCATATCCCTGACAATAAACTTCACATTCTTCAGATTCCTTTGTACTGCTTTTTCTGATGCCACTCTGATCGCTTCCTCAGACAAATCGATACCAGTGACCTTATAACCCCGTTCTGCCAGTGTAAGAGAATGCCTCCCCCGCCCACACCCGAGATCCAGGACGTTCGGATACTCTTTTAAAGGGATGATCTTTTCAATCAATGTTGCCAGTTGTACCGCTTCCTCTTCATTTCGATTTGAGTAAAGAAGATCATAAAGCGGACTATCGAACCATTCTTCAAACCAGTGCATAAAAAAACTCTTATAAAATTAAAGGCTGAATATAAGGATATTGAATGACGTTTCATCAAACCTGTCGCAACAGCATCAGAGTATTGTGAATGATTTTCGAAAAGTTCTATAACAAAAATGACTATAAATCTACTATTACAGAATTCTATGATTTCCTTATCTTCAGACCGGATTTGAATGGATTATATTTATGGATTATACAAGCAAACTTTCTAAGTCGGTTAAGCATAGCGAGTCCGTTTTATGTGTGGGATTGGATCCCAACCCGGACCTGTTACCCGAAGAGATCACCAAACGGTATGACGGTATCGAAGATCAGGTAATACATTTCTGTAAAGATGTGATTGATGCCACCCAGGACTATTGTTGTGCATATAAACCAAATCTCGCATTCTTTGAATCAATCGGGGAAAACGGCCTTTCGGTATTTAAAAAGGTACTCGATATGATACCTGATGAAAAAATTGTAATTGCTGATGCCAAACGGGGGGATATCGGATCTACAGCACTTCAGTATAAGCGATCTTTTTTTGATTACTTCGACACGGATGCAATTACACTTAATCCGCTGATGGGATTTGATACATTGGATCCGTTTATTCATGAGCCTTCCAAAGCTATTTATTCACTGGTATTAACTTCTAACCCGGGTGCAAATGACCTTCTTCTTCGTCGGTTTGAAGGCCGGCTCTCATTGGCTGAATACATCGCTGATCAGTTGCGGCGAAAAATGCAGAAAAGCCAGACCCACATTGGAATGGTGGTTGGAGCTACATACCCATCTGAATTAAAACTCGTGCTTAATGCTTATCCCCAGGCTTGTTTGTTAATTCCAGGAGTGGGCTCTCAGGGCGGAAAAACCGATGACTTAATCGATTTTCTCTCTGAACATGAGGGAATACCCGTAATAAGTTCAAGTCGGTCGATCATTTATGCAGGAGGGAACCGGAAAAAATGGAAAGATGATGTTGAAAAAAGTGCAAAAAAATTGAAGCAAGAGCTCAAAAAAATCAGTAAGCAATATGTCTAAACCTGAAGTTATTGTTTATACCGACGGTGCTTGCAGCGGAAATCCCGGTCCTGGTGGCTGGGGAGCTGTGCTGATATGGAATAATAAGCGAAAGGAGTTATCAGGAGGTGCAGCCAATACCACTAATAATCGAATGGAAATGCAGGCCGTTATCGAAGCGCTTAAGGCATTAAAGAAACCATGTACTGTAAAAATTCATAGTGACAGTGCCCTGATCATCAACGCTTTTCGTCAGAACTGGATTAACAACTGGCAAAATAGAGGGTGGCGCAAATCGAATAAGAAGCCGGTTGAGAACCGGGACTTGTGGGAAAAGATGATTAAATCAATGAAACCTCATGATGTCCATTGGGTGAAAGTGAAAGGCCATGCCGGAGTTGAGCTGAATGAACGGGCTGATCAGCTTGCTGTAGAAGCTTCAAAGCAATTCAGTTAAAAAGGTTTGTACTGTTTTCATTCAGTTTAATTTAGCATATGGTTTGAGTCCCATATCATCGAATTCCCCTCTCTGAGCTTTCATATACCCGGTAATTGCAATCATAGCAGCATTATCCGTACAGTATTCCATTTTTGGTATGAATAGTTTGACATTCAATTTGTGAGACAGGTGTTCAGCTTTCTTTCGCAACATTGAATTTGCGGAAACTCCTCCGGCCAGCAGTACCGATGTTACTCCGGTCTTTACTACAGCCCGTTCCAGTTTCACAATTAACACATCAGTAATCGCCTCAGAAACACTGGCACAAATGTCATAAAGATGTTCCTGTACGAACTGTTCCCCTTTTTCTTTCGAATAATAGAGCAGGCTTGTTTTTAATCCTGAAAAGCTGAACTCAAACCCTTTATTCATCATCGACCTTGGAAATTCATAAAATTCAGGGTTACCTTTTTGTGCACATTGATCTATCTCCGGGCCACCCGGGTAAGGAAGGCCGAGAATCTTTCCAATTTTATCAAAAGCTTCTCCGGCAGCATCATCTCTTGTTTTTCCTAAAATGGTATGTTGAAACGGTTCATCCACATAAACCAGCCTGGTATGCCCTCCCGAAACAATGAGGCAAACAAATGGATAATCCGGTTCTTCATCGATAAAATTTGCATACATATGTGCATCCATATGATCAATCCCGATCAGTGGCTTTTTGTTTGCAAGTGACAGGCCTTTGGCAAAACATAATCCAACAAGAAGAGAACCCATCAACCCGGGCCCACTGGTAACTGCAACTGCGTCAATGTCATCAATACATGAACCGGCTTCATTCAATGCCTGTTCCACGGTACCGGTAATCGTTTTGTGGTGAGCACGTGATGCCAGTTCAGGGACAATGCCGCCAAATGTTTTATGAACTGCCTGAGATGCAATAATATTTGAAAGCATTTTTTTACCATCATAAACAGCGGCTGCTGTTTCATCACAAGATGATTCTATACCAAGAATGGTCATTTTCTAATTCTGTTAGCCTGAACATTAAAAAAAGGCCTCCTCTTGTTCAGAGAAGGCCTTTAAACACGTTTCTTCAATTATTGTTAAAGTGTGAGCTATGGCCTACTTTTTTTCATCGTCATCATCGTCAACGACTTCAAAGTCGGCATCAACTGCATCATCGGCCTCAGATTGTTCGCCGGCTTCTGCATCAGCAGCTCCATTACCACCCGTTGCTTCACCCTGCTGTTTTTCCTGTTCTGCAGCCTGGTAAATTTCCTGTGAAGCATTCGCCCATGCCTGATTTACTTCATCGATGATTGTATCAAGTTCCTCAACATTTTCTTCGTTCTTTGCTTTTTCAAGCTTGTCCAGAGCTTCCTGAATTTTGGTTTTATTTCCTTCGGAAATTTTATCACCGTATTCTTCAAGCTGTTTCTTTGTAGAGAAGATCAGGTTATCGGCCTTGTTAAGCTTCTCAACCTGTTCCCGGATCTTTTTGTCCTCTTCGGCATGCTCGTCGGCAGCATCTTTCATTTTGTTGATCTCTTCGTCACTTAATCCTGAAGAAGATTCGATTCGGATACTTTGCTCTTTGCCAGTACCTTTATCCTTGGCACTTACATTCAGAACACCGTTGGCATCGATATCGAAGGTTACTTCAATCTGAGGCACACCACGCGGAGCCGGCGGGATTCCATCAAGGTGAAAACGCCCAAGTGTCCGGTTATCCTGAGCCCGCGCCCGTTCACCTTGCAGAACGTGAATTTCCACACTGCTCTGATTGTCAGCGGCTGTTGAGAATGTTTCCGTTTTGCTTGTCGGTATCGTAGTATTTGATTCGATCAGTTTGGTCATCACACCACCAAGGGTTTCGATACCAAGTGTAAGAGGAGTAACGTCGAGAAGTACGACATCATCTACATCGCCGGAAAGCACTCCTCCCTGAATGGCTGCGCCGACTGCTACCACTTCATCCGGGTTAACGCCTTTGCTTGGTTCTCTTCCAAAAAATTCCTGAACAACTTCCTGAATTTTCGGAATTCGTGTCGATCCTCCAACAAGTATGACCTGATCGATTTCATTCTTGGACAATCCTGCATCCTTCATTGCTTTTTCACATGGCTTGACTGTACGCTGTACAAGATCATCAACCAATTGTTCAAATTTAGAGCGTGTGAGGTCGATATTCAGGTGCTTCGGACCCGAATCGGTAGCAGTGATAAACGGCAGGTTCACATTGGTTTTTTGTGAGCTGGAAAGCTCAATTTTTGCTTTCTCAGCAGCATCCTTCAACCGCTGCATCGCCATGGGGTCCTGACGCAGGTCAACTCCTTCATCTTTTTTGAATTGATCAGCAAGAAAATCGATTACTTTTTTGTCGAAGTCATCACCACCCAGGTGAGTATCACCACTTGTTGATTTCACTTCAAATACACCGTCGCCAAGTTCAAGAATAGAGACATCAAATGTACCTCCACCGAGGTCATAAACTACGATCGTCTGATCATCATCTTTCTTGTCGAGTCCATATGCCAGGGAAGCAGCAGTAGGCTCGTTGATGATTCTCTTTACATCAAGCCCGGCAATTTTTCCCGCTTCCTGAGTTGCTTTTCTCTGTGCATCATTAAAATAAGCCGGTACGGTAATGACAGCCTCAGTTACCTTTTGACCCAGGTACTCTTCGGCAGTCTGCTTCATTTTCTGAAGCACCATCGCTGAAATTTCCTGAGGTGCATACATGCGGTCATCGATCTGAACCCTGGCTGTACCGTCATCCGCTTTCACTACATTATACGAAACCTGGTCGATTTCGCCCTTCACCTCACTGAACTTCCGGCCCATGAAGCGTTTAATTGATGAGATCGTTTTATCCGGATTTGTAATCGCCTGTCGTTTTGCGGGCGCTCCAACCAGTCGTTCGCCATCTTTTGAAAAAGCAACAACTGATGGTGTCGTCCGGCCGCCTTCAGCATTTTGAATTACAACAGGCTCATTTCCTTCCATTACGGATACACAAGAGTTTGTAGTACCCAAGTCAATTCCTATTATCTTACCCATAATTTTGATTCGTTTTTATTGATTTAAAATTTCGTTATTGAATTGGAATCGATTGAGCATCTTCACTATTATCAGATTTCGGCATTTTTACAATTAAAACACCATTCCTGAAAGATGCACTCGTTTCCGTTGTATCGATATATTCTGGTATTGCAAACGACCTTGAAAAAGCACCTGACTTTCTCTCATTCCGTTTCAATTTTTCATTCTCTTCAAGTTTGAAAATTCTCTCACCACTAATCCTTAGTACATGATCTTTAAGGGATATTTGAATATCCTTTTTACTTAATCCGGGCAGGTCCATTAAGATTCTGAATTCCGCATCAGACTCAACAATATCACATGATGGAGAAAAATCGCCTTCAGTATCCTGAACAGGAACAATTCTCTCCACAAATTCCTGAAGATCCCGACCCAGCCGGGAGAGCTGTTTTTCAATATTTACTGTAAAATCATTCATAATTTTCAACTTTGTATAACCTTAACTGCAACGATAGTGCCAACAGATAAATCCTGAGCTGGAATCTGACGTATTGGCATGGAAGAGGCCGATGCAATGAGGGGATGTCAGTCAGGTACTCTCATCCTGTCGTGATGTGAAAGTAGATAGTAGATAGT